>JAULZJ010000249.1:0-28109 GCA_032117435.1 Candidatus Nanopelagicales bacterium
GCGATACCTCCTACTCGATGAGCCATCGCTCGGTGTCGCACCCAAGATCGTTCAGCAGCTTCGCGACCTCATCGTCCAGATCAAGGAGTCCGGCACTTCCGTGCTCCTCGTCGAGCAGAACGCTTCCATGGCGCTCTCGATCGCCGATCATGGCTTCGTCCTCGAGACGGGGCGCATCGTCATGGACAAGCCTGCCGACGAGCTGCGACAGGACGATGACATCAAGGAGTTCTACCTCGGCCTGCGAGGTGACGAGCGCGGGTCACTGCGTGACGTGAAGCAGTACCGGAGAAGGAAGCGGTGGTTGAGTTGAGCACGGATGCCCTCCTGCGAGCAGAGGGAGTCTCCTTGGCCTTCGGGGGGACCCAGGCCATCCGCGATGTCAGCTTCGATGTCCGCAGCGGAGAGCTCTTCGCCATCATCGGGCCCAACGGCGCTGGCAAGACCTCGATCTTCAACTGCATCTCGGGTGTGTATCACCCGCAGCAGGGGCAGATCCTCTACCGGGACACTAACCTCGTCGGTCAGGCACCGGAACGCATCGCCGGCCTAGGCATCGCTCGGATGTTCCAGAACATCGAGCTCTTCGACAATCTCACGGTGCTCGACAACCTCATGCTCGGCCGGGCACTGCACATGAACTACTCGGTCACCTCCGCCTTCCTCTTCGGCCGGAAGGCAAAGAGGGAGGAGGTAGCCAACCGCGAGATCGTGGAACGCATCATCGATTTCCTCGATATCGAGATTCACCGCAGTTTCCCCGTCGGCATGCTGCCGTACGGCGTCAAGAAGCGAGTCGAGCTGGGCCGTGCACTCGCGATGGATCCCACTCTGCTTCTCCTCGACGAGCCCGTGGCCGGCATGAACGTCGAGGAGACGGAGGACATGGCAAGGTTCATTCTCGACGTGCGCGCCGAGATGGGGGTCACGATGATCCTCGTCGAGCACGACATGGGACTGGTGATGGACCTCGCCGACCGGGTTCTCGTCCTGGACTTCGGCGAGAGGATCGCACTGGGCACTCCGGCCGAGGTGCAGGCCGACCCCAACGTCATCCGCGCCTACCTCGGCGAGGAACTCAGTGATGCCGGAAAGGAGATGCGGTGACCGCTTTAGCCGAGCCCATCACGGGCACGTGGACACTAGTGAGCACCGTCCAGCAAAGAGCTCGATCCGCACCCGAGGGTGTCGCCATGCGGGTCAAGCGCCTCGGAATCTGGCGCGACGTCACCTGGGTCGACTACGCCGATCATGTCGGTCTCGTCGGCCATGCCCTGCTCTCCCTGGGAATCGAGCCGGGTGACCGGGTGGCGATCCACGCGGAGAATCGGCCCGAGTGGCTCTTTGCCGACCTTGGCATCAACTCCGTGCGCGGCATCACAGTCGGGCTGTACCCGACGAACCCAGCTCCCGAGGTTGCATACCTGCTGACCGACTCCGGGGCGCGCATTCTCATCGCCGAGGACCAGGAGCAGGTGGACAAGGCGCTGCTCATCGAGGCGGAATGCCCCGCGCTCGAACGCATCGTCTACCTCGATCCTCGTGGTGTCGCCACGATTGAGCACCCTAAGCTCATGAGCTGGGACGAGTTCATCGCGCGCGGGCAAGCCCACCGGGACGCGGATCCGCGGGCACTCGAGAGGCTTGCCGAGCAATCCGAACCCAGTGACATCGTGACCCTCGTCTACACGTCGGGGACGACAGGTCCACCCAAGGGTGCGATGCTCTCCAATGCCAACGTCGAATTCGCCAGCGACGTCATCGTCGACGGCGGCGGTCTCTACGACCCCCCGCCTAACCCCAGCGATGTCATCCTGTCCTACCTCCCGCTGTGCCACGTCGCCGAGCGCGCCGTCACCACCTGGACCAATGCGGTCTCAGGAGCTGTCGTCCACTTCGCGGAGTCCATCGACACCGTGACGGTCAACATCCGCGAGGTCCAGCCGACCCTCTTCTTCGCGGTTCCACGCATCTGGGAGAAGCTCAAGGCGGCCGTCGAAGTCCGCATGGCCGCTGCATCCCGGATCAAGAAGCTCAACTACGCCATCTGGATGCGCGTAGGCAATGGCATTGCGAAGTCGATGCTCGCCAATGGCGGTAGGCACACGCTATGGAGCCGTGTCCGCTACGGAATTGGCTACGTCTTCCTCTACCGCGCCCTCCGCGAGCGCATCGGAATGCGGCGTGTGCGCGCGGCTGCCTCCGCCGCTGCGCCCATCTCACCCGATGTGCTCTTCTTCTTCTTCACCATGGGCGTGGTCATCAACGAGTTGTACGGCATGACCGAGAACAGCGCGGTAGCCACGAGCAACCGTCGAGGGCGCATCAAGCTCGGCACGGTGGGTGAGCCCCACCCGGGCGTGGAAGTGGTGCTGGCCGATGGGACCGGGGAGATCCTCACCCGCCACCCGGGCACCTTTGCCGGCTACTGGGGCAAGCCCGAGGCGACGGCGGAGACCATCGATGCAGAAGGCTGGCTGCACACGGGCGACGTCGGCGAGTGGGTCGATGGCACGCACCTGAAGATCGTCGACCGAATCAAGGACATCATCATCACCGCGGGTGGAAAGAACATCTCACCCTCTGAGTTGGAGAATGCCCTCAAGGCCTCACCCTTCATCCGCGAGGCAATCGTGATCGGCGACCAAAGGCCCTACCTCACTGCGCTCGTCGGCATCGAGGAGGACACCGTCGGCCACTGGGCGCGCGCCAAGCGGATTCCGTATACGACGTACCGGGATCTGTCCGAGCGCGAGGAGGTGCTCAAACTTGTCCAGGGGATCATCGCCAAGGTCAATGAGGCTACCGCGCGAGTGGAGAACATCCGCAAGTTCCGGATGCTGACGAAGGCGCTGGATCATGAGGATGGTGAGCTCACGGCGACGCAGAAGGTCAAGCGCTCTGCCCTGACCAAGTCATGCGGCCCCCTGATCGAGGACATGTACTCCGGAGCCGACCGGCTTCCGGGTGGCGACCAGAGCGACGTCATCGTCGTCGAGCATGCGGAGGGCTAGGTCATGGAGGACCTGATCGCATCCCTCATCCGTGGACTAGGCCTCGGCGGCCTGTACGCCGTCCTCGGCGTGTCCTTCGTCATCGTGTACCGGGCCACTGGCGTGATCAATTTCGCCACGCCGGCCTTGATGATCCTCGGCGCGTTCTTCACCGGATCCTTCGGCAACGCCATCGGGCTCCCCTTCTGGCTTTCGGTGCTCCTCGGAATGGCGGTCATGGCCATCATCGGCATGGTGATCGAGCGACTCGCCCTGCGCCCCATGGTCGGAAGGCCTGCCTTCTCCGCGGCCACCGTGACTGTCGGTGTCTTCATCATCCTGCTCATCGTCGCCGGCCGACTCATCGGCTCCGAGCTGCTCACGGTCAATGATCCCTTCGGCCTCAACACGATCAATGTGGCCGGTGCGACGGTTTTCACAATCGACCTCGCGCGCCTCATCATCGCCCTGGTCGCCATCGGCATCGTCGGCCTCTTCCTGACGAAGTCGCGCACTGGCCTGGCCATGCGCGCCACGGCGTTCGATCAGGAGACGAGCCTCGCTCAGGGCATCAACGTCGGGCGGATGTTCGGCCTCTCCTGGGGCATCGCTGCCGCGATGGCAGCACTCGCCGGAGCACTGCTCACCGCAGGTAGCTCAGGCATCGAGACAACGATCGCACTCGTCGCCCTCAAGGCGCTCCCGGTGATCATCCTCGGCGGCCTCGACTCCATCAAGGGCTCGGTGATCGCCGGCCTGATCATCGGTGTCGCCGAGTCCCTCACGCGCACGTACCAGCCGCTCTACGCCCCCTGGCTGGGTGCCAACTTCGATGTGATCGTGCCCTACCTCATCATGATCATCGTCCTGATGGTCCGACCGTATGGCCTCTTCGGCACGAAGGAGGTGGTGCGGGTATGACGAACGCGACCAAGGCGTCCGAGCGCACTATCAAGGGACGTCCGCAGCTCTTCACCAGCTACGGGCGCGAAATGAGCATCCTCAACACGCGCGTCAAGCGGAACTGGGTCATCGCGGGCATCATCGCGATGGCTGTCATCCCGTTCTTTCTCCAGCGCGACTGGGTGGCGCTGCTCACGACCGTGCTCATCTTCGCGATCGGGGGCATCGGCCTTAACATCCTCACGGGCTACGCCGGCCAGGTCTCCCTCGGCCAGGCATTCTTCATGGGCGTCGGCGCCTACACCGCGGCTGTGCTCGGTGGCGAAGCCCAGGGCAACGTCATCGGGCTAGGTCTCGACATGGTCATCTGGCTACCACTGGCGGGCCTGGTGCCCGCTCTCGTGGCATTCGTGCTCGCGCCACTCGCCGCCCGAGTGCGCGGACTCTACCTGGCGATCCTCACGCTGGGCCTGGTCTTCATCGGTGAGCACATCTTCAAGGAGGCCAAGCCCATCACCGGCGGCGCCGGTGTCGGTCGCGCTCCCGCCGAGCCCGTCTTCCTGGGATTCGATCTCTTCTCCAACCAGACGATCCTCGGCTACCGCATCGATCGATTCACAGTGTTCTACGTCGCCTGCCTCGTCATCTTCCTCATCATGGCCTTCGGCGCCCGCAACTTCGTGCGCTCACGATTCGGTCGTAACTTCGCGGCCGTCCGCGATCGCGATGTCGCCGCCGAGGTAATGGGCGTTTCACTCCTGCGCACCAAGACCCTCGCCTTCACGGTCTCGTCCTTCTACGCTGGCATCTCAGGAGCCCTTCTCTCCATCGTCATCGGCCGCATCTCGCCGGAGACCTGGAATATCTTCCTCTCGATCGACTTCCTCGCCGTGGTCTTCATCGGCGGGCTCGCCACCATCTCCGGCTCGATCATGGGCGCGATCTTCGTCGTCTTGCTGCCGAAGTTCGTCAACTCGCTGACGGGATTCATCCCCGGCTTCGGAGGCATCGGCGAAGGCGGACTCCTCAATGTCTTCGAACTCCAGTCCATCATCTTCGGCCTGCTGATCATCCTCTTCCTGATCCTCGAGCCACGTGGGCTCTACGGGCTCTGGCTGCGATTGCGCAACTACTTCAAGGCGTGGCCGTTCAGTTATTGACGGGAGCACCTGAGTCCTGCTCGGCGTACTCCTCGAGGAGGTCGCTCTCGCCCTGCTTGCCAGGGAAGCGCGTCCAAACGATCGCAGCACCGACGAAGCTCGCGATGATCGCTGCGAGATAGGCCCAGTTCGCGCCACTGAGGAAGGCCTCCCGCGCCGCCCCCGTGATCTCGTCGGCGTACTGCGGGTATCGCTCGGCAATGGCTTCCGCGCTGACGAAGGACAGCTGCAGGCTGGCCTGCGTCTGCTCCGTGATCTGCTGTGCCTCGGGGCTTGCCGCGATGGCCCTGGACACTGATAGGGCATACCCCGCGGTGAGAAGGGAGCCGAGGACCGCCTGCATCGTCGCTCCACCGAGATCGCGCTGCAGGTCGGACGTGCCCGAGGCCATACCAACACGTGTTACCGGCACCGAGCTCGTTAGCGAGCGAGACGCTGGGGTCAGTGCCATTCCCGCGCCAGCGCCCACCAGCACGTAGGCCAGCGCGATCAAGCCGTACGGCGTTGCCTCGCGCCACGCGACGAGCATCACGACGAATCCCGGGATAATGGCGGCGAAGCCGAGCAGCAAAGTGTCCCGCGATCCCAAGCGGAGGACGAGGCGACCGGCCACCGGCGAGAAGAGCACCATGGCTACGGCCATGGGCACGACCGCGAGACCGGCCTGCAGAGTGGAGTATCCGAGGACATTCTGCATGAACTGCTGACCGATGAAGAGCGATCCCATGAGCGAGCCGAAGACAATCATGCCGCTAATTGCAGCGACCCAGAAGATACGACGCTTGGCGTAGGTGAGGTCGTAGAGCGGATTGGCAGCCCTGCGCTGCCTGAGGAAGAAGAGCGCTCCCACGACAAGTGCGATTCCGATGAGTGCAAGGGCACCGCCGAACATCCCAGGGGCGGCAATCGTGCTGATGCCGAGCACGAAGGTACCGATCATGACGACGGAGAGGATGCCGCCGAGGTTATCCACCGGAGCGGTCGACTCGTTGACGTGCGCGGGCACGAAGGCGAAGACCAGGACGAAGACCACGATGGCCGGGGGTACGGCGATGAGGAACACAGACCCCCACCAGAAGGACTCGAGCAAGGCACCCGCGATGACGGGGCCCAGGATCGCACCGCCTCCGCTGAGACCGGACCACAGCGCGATCGCGCGCACACGCCCCTTTCCTTGACCCCACAACGCCGTGATGAGCGCCAGAGTCGTGGGAAAGGCGAGTCCCGCCGCAATCCCCGTGAAGACGCGTCCGGCGATGAGGATGTCGATAGTCGGCGCCCACGCAGAGATAGCGCTAGCTGGCAAGGTCAGCGCCATGCCCAGTAGGAGCATGAGCTTGCGGCCGTACCTGTCGCCCAGGGCTCCGAGGTAGAGGACCGACATGGCGAGGCCCAGGGTGCACCCGATCGCCACCAGGTTGATCTGCGTCTGACCGGCATCGAACGCCTTGCCGATATCAGGCAGCGCGACGTTGGCGACGCTGAGGTTGAGGTTGGCGACGATGGCACCGAGGATGAGCGCGGTCAGCGCAAGTTCCGCCTTCGGTGGCGCTGATTCGCTATCGGACGTGCTCGCGGTGCTGGACACAGTCGACCCCCTCTCGTGCGCGTCATCCTGCCAGAGGGGCCTCGAAGCACTCCTCAGGAAAGGATGTCCTTGCGATCGAAGCGCAGGATGGCGACACCGGCGAGAACGGCGAATGTCACGAGGGCGTAGGACGCTCCGATCGCCATGTCATCCCAGGCGATCTGCTGGCCAAGTGCTCCGGACCAGGCATTGCCGTAGTCGGTGGGAAGGAGCCGGCGCAGATCACCAAGGGCATCGATGGCATCCAGGATGTTGAGCACGATCACGATCACGACGGCGGCTCCCACCGCGCCGAGGGGAACATCCGTGAGCACGCTCATGAGGAAGGCGATGCCACCGGGGATCAGGAGCTGGATCCCGATGTACGCCGTGACGATCCCGAGCCGCTGCCAGGAGGTCGATACGTCGAAGGCACCGCCAAGCGGACTCGTGAGCGGGGCGGAGCCGAAGACGAGCAGGGCGATCAGGAAGGCGACCGCGACGAGGATTACGAGAGTCATGGCGGTAAGGAGCAGCCCCACGATCATCTTGGCGCGCAGGAAGCGACGCCGAGGCACCGGCGCCGCCAGGAGATAGCGAAGCGTCGACCAGGAGGCCTCGCTGGCGACAGTGTCGCCCAGGAACATCGCCGCGATGATCGTGAGCAGGAAGCCAGAGGAGAACAGCAGCATCGTGAGGGTGAAGTTCCAAGGTCCTGCCGTGGCCAGGCCGACGAGATCGAGGTCACCGTCGCCGAAGCCCCGGGACTGGGGACCGAGCTTGACGGCCGCGACGACGATGAGCGGCAGTGCCACGGCGAGGCCGAAGGCCACGAGCGTGCGCCGACGTCGCAGCTGACGGATGAGCTCGACACGCACAGTGAGGGTGTCGCGCGCGACGTAGGGACTCGATGTCGTCATGCTCATTGGTCCACCCGATGCCCGTCCCCGACCAGCTCGAGGAAGACCGCCTCAAGGCTCAGGCCGCTTCGCCCGGCAAGCAGGTCCACCACGGTGCCGGAGTAGATCAGGTGGCCATGGTTCATGACGACCACGTGCGAGCACGTCTGCTCGACTTCGCTGAGCAGATGCGATGACACGATGACGGTCTTGCCCGAGGCGGCGTAGTCATGCATGACCTGCCTCATCTCGCGGATCTGCGGTGGGTCAAGGCCATTGGTCGGCTCGTCGAGGACGAGCAGATCGGGCAACCCCAGCATCGCCTGGGCGATACCCAAGCGCTGTCGCATTCCCTGGCTATAGGTGCGCACGCGACGATCGATGGCGCTGCCCAAGCCGGAGATCTCGAGCACCTCGTCGAGGTGCGGATCCCCCTGTGCTCGACCGCTCGCCCGCCAGAAGAGATCGAGATTCTGCCTGCCGGTGAGATGCGGGAGGAAGCCCGGCCCCTCGATGAAGCTGCCGACCCGCGCGAGGACAGGTGCCCCGGGGCGCACATGCTCGCCGAAGATCCAGGTGTCGCCCGACGTGGGACGGATGAGTCCCATGGCCATGCGCATCGTGGTCGTCTTGCCCGCACCATTGGGCCCGAGAAGTCCCAGGACAATGCCCGGTGGCACCTGGAAGGTCACACCGTCCACCGCACGGAAACCGCCCTTGAATTCCTTCGCCAGATCCTGGGTCGCCAGTGGCACCTGGGACAGGTCAGGCCGCGCATCTCGACCCGGGTCGCGCGGCCGGAGCAGCGCGACGATCAGCCACACGAGCGCGACGATCACGACGGCGCCGATGGGCCAGGCCCACGGCGGTGTGCCCGCCGTGGCGGTACTCCCCTCGAGAGTGGGAAGGAGCACCGGGCCCTCAGCGGCAATCGTGTAGACCGCCGGACCGAGGGGCATGCGGAAGCCCTGGTCGGTCGTGGCAATGACCAGGGCAAGCCGATCGCCCGCGGCTACCTCGGTGACGACAGCTGGAAGGATGACGTCCAGGGTCACCGGCTCAGTGCCGAGGTCACGGATGCGGATGGGTGCGACGAGGCCCTGGGGCAACGACTGGCGACCGTTGGCACCGACGACGCGCAGCGACGCGAAGAGCACAGCGTCGTCCATCGATCGATCGCTGCTCACCGTGATGCGTGCTCGACTGGAACCCACGATGCGCATCGACTGCTCGAGAGGCTCGGTGAAGAAGCCCGCGGTCTGCCCCGGCAGGGGTACGGCGAGCAGGTCGCCAGCGAGACTCGCGAGTCCCCCGGCCCCCGGCAGGGAGGTGATGGCCGCGGGTGCACCTCCCGCGGGGGCCAGCACCTGCTGAGTCGGCGCAGCGACGGCCATCTCCGTGGTCGCATCGCCGAAGAGGCCCGGGTACGTCGGCGCGGAAAGCACTTCGACAGTGCCCGGATCCCGATCGCTGAGAGCCGAGGCCTCCACCAGGGAGATCTCGAAGTCATCGCCCACGGCGGGTCCACTGCTCAGATGCTGGTCGAACCACGCGAGGCTCAGAGCACGGAGCCGATCCGTCTCGGCGATGCCTCCGTCGTGTCCACCGGCGTGCCACACCACCTTGACCGGCGCATTGACAATCTGCTCGGCGTTGGCATTGGCCTGGGCGAGGGGAAAGAGCGAATCCGACTGGCCAGCCGTGAGCAGCACAGGCGCGGTGATCCGATCCGTGATGCTGCGTGGCGACGACGCTGCCATGAGGGCCGCGGACTCCGGTGTGACCTGCCCCCGTGTCACCGCTTCGACGTAGGCGTTGCACCACTGCTCTGTGAAGCGACCGCACTCGGAGACGGGTGCGCCCGGAGTCAACCCCAGACCGGACGAGAAGAAGAGCGAGGTCCATAGGCTCTTGAGCACGCCGGGCTGCACGCCATCGAGCGCGCTCTGCGCGAAAAGGGATGTCTCGAGGTCATTCCAGGTGATGTCGGCGACGACGGCATCGATCCGCTCGTCGTATCCGGCGAGCAGCAGGGCGAGCGCGCCGCCGTACGACCCTCCCCCGACACCGACGATGGGATCGCCAGGGGACTCGATGCTCACACTCGCCAGGCTGCCGAGATAGTCGACCAGGGCACTGGCATCGGCGACTTCGAAATCCGGGGAGTTCATGGAGATCGACCCGGTCGACTCACCGAAGCCGCGCGCGGTGTAGGCGAGCACGACGAATCCCGCTTCGGCGAGAGTCTGCGCCTCCTCGGCCGTGCCCTCCTTGCTCCCACCGAATCCGTGCGCGAGAAGGATCGCCGGTGCCGGCGTCGCCTCCGGGATGTAGACATCGGCGTCAATCTGCACCGGTGCGGGATCGGTCGCTGATATCGGACCCCCGTCGAGCATCATCGAGACAGGTTGCACGTCGGCGAGCGCAGGTTGCGGCACCCCGGCCCAGCCGATCATGAGGGCGAGGCAGGCAACGCCCCCGGCAATCACGCGCATTACTGGACTATAGGTCGTCTAGGCGCCATGAGCATCGGCGCCATCGCTGCGTTGAGGACGCGAGCGGGCCTTGACCAAACCGAGGGCGACCACCACGGCGATGATGCAGATGACTCCTGCAATGGTGCTGAAGAACCATGCAATACCGCATGCGGTGAAACCCAGGATCAAGATGATGGATCGCCAGTGCCAGGACTTCCGAGCCGCCTCCCAGGCTTGCCAGTGACGTGGGTCGACCAGATCCGGGTGTCGGAGCACGTAGGTGCGCATGGCGGTCGCCATGAGGACAACCACGGCCAGGGACAGCCAGTAGAACAGGGCGATCGGACCGCCGCTGCCTGAGGCGAGGACTCGACCGCTCTCCCAATCCTGGCCGACCAGGGCGCTCGGCCAGGGAAGGAAGGCGATGGAGGCGAGCCACGCAGCGTTGATCCAGAAGACCGCGGAGTCATAGCCGACGAGATCGCTCAGGATGCGGTTGTGGATGCGCCACTGGCCGAAGACGATGGCAAAGGTGAAGAGGAAGGCGATGACCGGCCCGGCCTGGTGCCACAGGTAGGCGCCGAAGCTCTCGCCGGGCTGAGGAAGTGCCAGGCCGATGAGGGGTACGGCAAGCAGCGTGATGGCCACCGCCGTGATGCCATCGCTGATGTTGATCAGCCGGTCCAGTCGGCGGCCGTCGTATCGCTCCAGCGGACTCACTCCCCCGGCCTCACGGGTCGCCGTAGGTCGGCGGTGCGGTAGACGTCGTCAACGGCGCCCACGAGGGTGTCGAACCAGCCGGCGTCCATCAACCGACTGCGCACGCGTTCATTGAGCCCACCTCGCGTCTGATGCTCCCGGGGGAGTTCCCGTCGCGAGGAGTCCGGTGTCGCCCAGCCCACGGCCGCGAGCCCATCGAGCTCGGCCCGCACATACCGCGAGGCTGTGGACTCGTCGATCCCCTGCGACTCGATCCAGTCGATGAGCCGGTTCTGCATCTCGTAATAGGTCGACATGAAGGCGGACGCGCAACTCATCACGCGAACGCGGGATTCATCCTCCAAGGAGACGATCTCGCCAAGGCCCTCGAGGACCGCGGCAACCTCGGGGATCGGCGGACTGATGACGAGGGGACCTCGGCCGAGGGCGATCGCCGGCAAGGGGATGAGCTGGCAGACACGCTCCGCCGGGGCTACCAGGGGTGCGATTCCACTGGGAGGCGTCCCCGCGATGAGGCTTGCAATGATCTGACTCCCGCGGAATGCCAGGCCTTCAAGCGCTGCATCGAGCTGCTGGGGGCGCATGCCCAGCACCACGATGTCACTGGCATTGATGACATCCTGGTTGGAGGCGAGCCGATCACACGCGGCAAACTCGTTCGCGAGACGGATCGAACGCTCTTCCGATCGCGGAGACAGATGGATTCGCGGTGCTGCCTTGCCGAGGGTCACCATGGCGCGCACCATCGCCTCGGAGATTGTGCCGACGCCCAGGAATCCGATGCTGACCATGCCCGCATCATGGCCCACTAGGCTCCGCACTGCCACGACCTAGGAGGCCCCATGCCAGGATTCCTTGCCGCGCTGACCGGTTCCTTCGCCACATCCGCGGCGCAGAACCCCACGGTTGCCGTGATGGAAGCTGCGTACGCCCACGCCGGGCTCGATGTCCGCTATATCAACTGCGAGGTGCCACCCGAGCGCCTCGCCGATGCTGTGCGCGGTGCGATCGGCATGGGGTGGCTCGGATTCAACTGCTCCATTCCGCACAAGGTGGCCATCCTCGACTACCTCGATGCGATGGCACCCTCCGCGGGCATCATCGGCGCGGTGAATTGCGTCATCAATCGCGACGGCCACCTCACCGGGGAGAACACCGACGGGCAGGGCTTCGTCGCGTCGCTGCAGACCGTCGTTGACCCGACAGGGCGAGACATGGCGGTCCTCGGCGCGGGTGGCGCAGCGAGGGCCATCGCTGTGGAGTCCGCGCTCGCGGGGGCACGATCCATCACGATCGTGAATCGCACTCCCGAGCGAGGCGAAGAGCTCGCGGCTCTGGTGAGCGACCGCACTCCGGCCGAAGCGAACTTCGTGCACTGGACGGGCAGGTACGACGTACCCCAGGGTGTCGACATCCTCGTCAACGCGACATCCATCGGCTTCCACCCCAGCACGGCGACTCCCGATGTCAACGACGCGAGCATCCACGCCGGCATGGTCGTTGCGGATGTAGTGGCCAATCCGCCAGATACCGAATTCCTACAGCGCGCGTCGGCGAGGGGAGCGACAACCCTGCAGGGCCTCGGGATGCTCGTCAATCAGGCACTCACGAACGCCCGGTTGTGGACAGGTCGAGAACTCGATGCCGATGTCATGCGTCGTGCACTCGAGGAGAGCCTCGACGCATGAGCGAGAGCGGCGAGGCAGAGCCGGAGCGCGGCGGGGCACACACCTATCGCGGGAACGTCACCTGGCAATACGCACCCGAGATGGATGGTGATCCTGATCCGGGCGAGATCGTATGGGCCTGGGTGTCCTTCGAGGAGAACGCGCACCTGGGCAAGGACCGCCCCATAGCGGTGCTCGGCCGTGCGGAGGACCAGCGGCTGGTCGGCATGATGCTGTCCAGTCGCGACCACAGCCGTGATCGCGACTGGCTCGCCATCGGATCCGGTCCGTGGGATCGGGAGGGTCGGCCGAGCTGGCTCCGCCGCGACCGTCTCCTGGCCGTGGCCCCCGGTGCCGTACGGCGGGAGGGGGCTGTGCTGCCACGCGCGACCTTCGACGCGGTCATGGCCGCGATGGGCACGCCCGCTGCCGAGGCCGTGCCCGCGCAGAAGTGGACGCTGCGAGACGGCCTGCGGCGCATCCTCGGGCGCCCCCTCCCCTAGCCTCGCGTCACTGGCAGACTGGCACCATGGCCGAAGACCAGGGTGCTGAAGGCAAGGGCAGGGACGACACGGGCAGCTCCACAAAGGACGCACCTGCGGATGACCCCAAGGAGCGCTACCGCCAGGCACTCGAGCGCAAGAAGGCGCAGAGCGGCCATCATGGCCAGGGTCAATCCTCCGGGAATGCATCGGCCAAGGGTTCGTCGGCGAAGGCGGGCGGCAAGCGGGAGTTCCGACGCAAGAGCGGCTAGTAGCCCTCGCTGCCCACTCCCTTGTGCACCTTGAAGAGATTCGTCGGGTCGTATTTCTTCTTGACCTGGAGTAGGCGGGCGTAGTTGCCACCCCAGAACTCCGTCTGCCAACCCTTCTGGAAGTAGTTGCCCTCGTTGGAGTAGGAGCCCCCGCCAGGGGTCGCGTTGTGGACGAAGGCCGATGCAGTCATCACGCCGTCGTACTGGGCCTGGGACACCTTCGTGTCGGGCTCGTGGCCGTCGATGCCGGGGTACTTGCCCTGCTTCCATGCTCCCACCGTGATGAACGCGACGTTGTCGAAGACGGCCGGATTAATGGACGTCTGCTCATCGCGCGACTTGGCCTCCGGATGCTCGCCGTATAGAGCCTTATTGGTCTGCCACAGGATGAGTGACGTCCGCGATGCGTCGAAGAGTCCCTGCGCGAGAACCCGGGCATTGGCACCCTGCGTCATGGACCAGGGCACTCCCCGGCCGTCATAGGCACCCCAGTAGGCACCAACCTCAGCCGCATTGCCGGTCCACCAGAAGTAGCCGGCTGGCGCGTTGCGGCGATTGTCGAAGATCGCCTCGCGGGTCGTGGGATTCCAGCGATTGCGGAAGGGCGTGGAACTGAATTTCACATCGACGGTGAAGTCCTCCGGACGCGCGCGCAGGGGTGCGAGGAAGGGCTCCCACGCAGCCTGCGCCTCCTCGGTCGTGATGTCGAGGAACGTCGTACCGACCTGCATGACATTGAGGCCGGTGTCGAACTTCTCTGCCGTCGCGTACCCCTCATTGAGGATGACTCCCTCTCCCCAGGTCGGATTGCTCAGCGTCGATCCTGCGAACTCGACATAGCGCTGCAGGAGTTCGAAGTACGCATCATCCGACTTCGCCGTGATCGGCCCGCCGATCCAGCCGGAGGTCTTGGGCTCGGGATGGGCGAGGTAGGTCATGTGGGTGACGACGCCGAAGGTGCCGCCACCACCGCCGCGAAGCGCCCAGAAGAGATCGGTGTTCTGGTAAGCGTTGGCCGTCACGATCCTGCCGCTGGCGAGCACGACGGTGAGTTCGAGCACGCCCGCAGCACCGCTTCCGAAGCGCTTGCTGAAGGATCCGAAACCGCCACCGAGCGCGAAGCCACCGCATGCGCCCACGCTGGTGCAGCCCCCGCCCTGGATGTAGAGGCCATTGATGCCGAGTTCCTCATTGCTGTACGCCGAGGCGGTCTTGTAAGCCTCCAGCCAGCGATTGCCAGCGGTCGTCGTCACAGCGGTAACCCCGGGCGTCCCCGGAGGAGCTCCCTTGGGCACGAAGGTGTCATGCACGGTGATCTGGCGCATGTTGTGCGTCCAGATGAGCAGCGACTGGCGCGAGCCGCATGACCGGCCGTAGTAGTCGTGACCGGTGCCCTTGACTACGACGCGCACACGATTCCTGCGGGCGAAGTTGACGGCGGCCTGGATATCCCGTGCGCTCTCCGCAGCGACGGCGTAGCCGCTCGGCGTCGAACTCCAGGCGCGGTACATCCCTGTCGACTGCGTGGCCCCGGCCTGCTCCTCGAGGAACCAGGGGTTCCTGAACTTCGCCGGGACCTCAACGCCGGGCTTGAGATTGGCCCACGGCTGATCGGGCCGGATAAGGCGCCCGCCCACCTCTTGGCGCAACTGCGACCAGGCCTTCGCCTCGGGCCACCTCGTGTAGATGTCAGTGGCCGCCGCAGGGGCCATCCCGGCAGCGCTCGCGGGCAGGGCTGAGGCGGCGGCAACGCCTGCCGTAGCACCGGCGGCGAGGCCGAGGAACGTACGCCGACGCATGGGGGGGGTCTCGTTCATGGACCGTGCTTAGCACGCTGGGGCCCACAGCGTCGAGACTGGCGGGAGATAGCCGGGCTAGCCCGACAGGGACCGCCCCGTGGCACGTGCGCTCAGCCGGAAACCGGATGGCTCTCGACGAAACCGAGGAGGGCGCGGCTGAAATCCGCCGGCGCATCCTGGGGGATCCAGTGGCTCGCATTGTCTACCGCGATCAATTGCGAGCCCGGGATATCCCGATGCAGCCTGAGGGCGTCTTCGAAGCGCTGCCATGGATCGTCGACACCCCAGAGCAGGAGAGTGGGAGTCGTGATGGACCCGAGCAGCGGGGTGAGGGCTGAAGTGTGGTTGGTGTTGAGTGCTGCCGCGTTGCGGATCAGGCTCAAGGCGCCTTCGGTATCGGCGTAGGGAGCCACAATGCCGTCCATCCATTCCTCGGTTAGTCGCTCGCCGCGGGAGATTCCGTCGGGGAGTCCCCCCTTGACGAAGTCCGCGATCTCGGACGCGGACTTCTGGCTCCAGCCGGGATCGCCGAGCGCGATCATGTCGTCAATAGGCCAGGAGTCGTAGGCAACCGCGTTCGACAGGGTGAGGGTCTGCAGGCGTTCGGGGTGGTCCACGGCCAGGATGAGCCCGACTCCGCCCCCGGTGTCATGGCCCACCAGGTGCACCTTGTCGAGACCGAGGTGATCCAGCAGCCGGATGACCATGCGCGCCTGAGCTTCAAGGGAGCGATCGCTGACATCGCGTCGATCCGACCAGCCATGACCGATGAAGTCAGGAGCGATGATGCGCACCCGATCCTCGAGGAGTGGAATCACGTCGCTGTAGAGGTAGGACCAGGTGGGGATCCCGTGAAGGAGAACGACCGTGTCGGAGGCACTCTCGCCGCCTCGATCGGTGTAGGCCACGGTCAGCGGCACTCGCGCCACACCAGAGATCTCGACATGCTTCTGATGTGCGCGAAAATCTTCGTGATTCATGTCTCCGCCTCGGTCGATACTAAGGGAGTTCGATTTCCCATTCATACGAGAACTTGGTGATGTCGAGGATGAGAGATGTCTCGACCTTGAGGACGCCTTCGATTCGACCCACGCAGTCTGTGGAGAAGGACAGCAGATGCTCGTGATTCGAGAAGAAGGCCTCGATCATGATGTCGAAGCGCCCCGTGGACATCCCGCAGTATCGAACCTCAGGGAACTTCACGAGGGCCGCAGATATCTCGCGGAGCTTGTCGAGACTGACATTGAGTCCCATGATCGCCGACAGGGTGAAGCCCGCGAGCTTAGGAGTGGGAACGGCGACGATCTCGATCAAGCCATTACTCAAGAGATTGGCGATCCGCTTGCGGATCGTGGCCTCGGTGACCCCCAGGCTACGAGCGATTTCGACGTTGCTCGCGCGACCATCCGACTTGAGGATCCCGATGACGCCCTTGTCGAGGTCATCGATTTCGTAGATGCGCCCTTCGTCTTCGGCACCCCCACGCTGGGCCTCATGCGGCGAGCGCCTATCCGAGAACACCCCATCATCGTAGTCAGCCTCCCCGGGGCCGATTGGCGCCCAGGCCCTGGCGATCCGATCAGGCGGGGGGATCGGATCGCCAGGGCCCTCGGCCACCTCAGTAGACCTTCGTCTCCGTGAGGACTGCGTACTCCTGGGGATGCGAGGAGCGCATGATCAGGGTGCGGATGACTCCGATGGCAAAGACGACAGGCAGGATGGCGAGCAACGCCCAGTTGACCCAGTCCGTGCGTCCAGTGAAGTAGTCGAAGTTGGTCACGATGAGGTAGCACGCGATGGTGAGCAGGACGGCACTGACCGCGGGAGCGACCAGGGTGCTCCACACCGTCAGACTGCTGTCCCGGTGCCGCGCAAAGTAGGCCACGATGGCCACGGAGCACAGGGCCTGGAGGACGACGATGGCGATGACGCCCGGCGCCACCCCCAGGAGGAACACCTGCAGATACGGGTCGGCCCCGATGACGAAGAAGACCACGGTCAGCACGAGCGCGATGACCACCATGACCTGGCTTGCCACATAGGGAGAGCCGTATTTGGCATTCACCTTCGCAAGGCTCGCCGGCAAGAGCCGCTCACGGCCCAGCGCGAACATGTATCTGCTGGCCGTGTTGTGGAAGGCGAGAACCGATGCGAAGGAGCTGGTGACGAGCAGCACCTCTGTGACGACCACAGCGGGGTATCCGACGTACTGCTCCATAGCGGCGAAGACGAGGCCCACCGGGTCCGCGAGCGCGGCCTCCTGAATACCGGAACTGCCGTACGCGGTGACGAGGACCCAAGCCATGAAACCGTAGAAGATAGTGAGGAAGCCGACGGCCAGGTAGATCGCACGGGGGAGCGTCTTGCGCGGATTCTTCGCCTCTTCGGAGTAGATGGCCGTGGACTCGAAGCCGATGAATGCGCCGAAAGCGATGGCGAACATCGCACCGGCACCGGCACCGGCGAAGATGGTGCTGGGCGTGAAACCGCTGAAGTCGTAGCCTTCCGCCCCACCTTGGAGCAGGACGGGGACGGCGAGCACGAGCAGGACGCCAGCCTCGGTTAGCAGAGCGATACCAAGGACCTTGGCGCTCAGCGAGATCTGGCGGTAACCGAGGAAAGCGACGATAGCCAGGGCGATGAGCGAGAAGACGATCCAGGGAATGTCGATCCCCCAGAGGTTCGCGAAGAGAACCTGGGTGAAGGCACCGATAGCACCGAACTGGCCGATCACGATGACGGCGTACGCCGTGACTGCAAGGAATGCAGCTCCACCGCCAGCCGGGCGGCCAAGGCCACGACCGATGTAGGCGTAGAACGCGCCGGAATTGGTGATCCGCAGAGCCATGCGCGTGAGCCCCACGGAGAACAGGACAAGGACGAGCCCAGCGATGACCTGGGCACCAACGGCGCCAGGGCCCCCGATCATGAATGCAACGGGCAGGAAGCCAGCCACCACGAGGAGTGGACCTGCGGCTGCGATCGTGAAGAAGGCGATCTCTAGCGGGCCCATGTTGCCCGTGATGCGGGCATCCGGGGATGCCTCTATTGCCCCCGTGCCTTGCGGACTTTCGGACATGGCCTCTCCCAACTGAGGATTTCGATCTTGCGCGGGTGACCTACTGAGGTTTTCCTTCCGGGTGATACGTCGTGAAGTACGCCTTGCGAGCAGCCTCGAAGCAATCCAGTTGAGGACGCAGGACTCCGGCCCCGATCTGCCCACCGTCCTTGCCTGCGAGCCCTCCATCGATGGCGGGAGTCAGCCTCTCTCGCAGGACGAGTTCGACATCGATGCCCAGTGGCGATCCGCGGAAGGAGAAGGGGGGCAGGAGGAATTCCTCGTGCTCGGCAGTCGTGATGCGGTACATCTCCTCGTTTGCCTGCAGCATTGCCGCGTAGTCGCCGCCCTGATAGGCCTGCAACGTGGGCGCGCAAGCCTGCGCGAGGCCGCCGAGGCCGACGACCTCCGTGAAGCAACTCTCCCCACCGATCCACTCGGCGTCATCCGGTCCGAATCCGTCGAAGAAGCGCCCTTCTAGGGTGGGATGCGCACCGGTGAACCACTGGTCCCCGAGGCCACTGACGCGAAGCGATAGTCCGTTGCAGTCGATAACGATGCCGGTCACGACGCTGCTGAACTCGATGCCGTGAGCGGCGTCAGCCATCGCCTTGGCGGCAGCCATACCCATACGCAAGAAGGTGTAGTCGTTCTCCTCTAGGAACTCGATGACTTCTCGCGCCTCCGGCATCGATCCATCGCACACCATGTCGGTGAGGGCGTCGCGGATGATTCGATCGAAGAGCATCGTCGCTGCGGTATTCCGACTGTGCAGCTCGTCGCCCAGCCGGAGAGCGCGCGCCATGATCGATTTGAGGTCCACAGGTCCCGTCCGACGGAGCGCCTCGGCAAGGACGGGGCCCATGACGGACTCGAGCCATCGAAGTGAGTCGATGACCTGCTGCCCGTAGGCGCCATAGTTCAGACGCAGCGGACTCTTGCCCTCGTAGAGATTGCAGAACGCCCTGCCACCGAAGGTTGTCTCCTCCACGACGAGGACGGGCATCGACGCCGTGTAGATCCCTGCCACTGACCCAATGCAACCGTGACTCTGGGTGTTGCTCACGTGGATCACGCCCTCGCGAATGAGGCGCTCGGCTTCCTCGTGATCCGACGCGAGGCCCTCATAGAGAGCCGCATTGAGCACTGACCGACGCTGGCCTCCGCGGTATTCGTCCCAGGAGAGGGGAATTCCGGAAGTGAGGATCGTGCCGGGAGCCATGCCGGGGATAACGTCGCCGGCTCGCGCTACGTCGACGAGCATCGGTCGGGACTCGAGCATGCGCGCGACAGCCAGGCGGTTCGCGTCGGTCCTCCGCGCCTCACTCTCGACGGACAAGGTCATGCTCGTCATGTCGGCTCTCCCGCCCCTCTCCCTCGTGTGCCTATCCCGATGATCAATGCGGTTAGTTCTGCTGGAGGTACCGGTCGATTTCCCACGTGGTCACAACTGAGTTGAACTCGGCGACCTCGCGCCTCTTGTAGTCCAAGTAGGCACTGTGGAAATCGCCCCCCATGACGTCTCGCGCGAAGTCGTCAGCCTCGAGCTCATTGAGGGCATCGCCCAACGTCGTGGGCAGCGAGATGTCACCCGCGGCCGCTAACTGCTCCCGTGTGGCCTTGTACATGTCGTAGTTGAGCGGAGCGCCCGGATCCAGCTTGCGTCGAATTCCGTCGAGCCCGGCGGCGAGGACCATGCCGATTCCCAGGTGATAGTTCACCGCCGCATCCGCCGTCCTGACCTCCAGGCAGTGACGATTGACCGGCATACGGCACATGAGGGTGCGGTTGTTCTCACCCCACGCGCGATAGACGGGAGCCCAGGAGATCTCGTCCATGTATCCCTTGCTCGTGAAGCGCTTGTAGGAATTCACGAGCGGGGAAGTGACGGCCATGATGGCACCGGCGTGCTCCAGGACTCCGGCCACGAAGTGCCGTGAGAGCTCGCTATAGGAGCCATCGGGTGAGGCAAAGAGATTCGCTCCCGTCTCTGCATCGGCGATGCTGATGTTGATATGCGATGCGGACCCGAAGTCATCCTGGAACGGCTTGGGCATGAACGTGGCGATGCAACCAACCTGGCGAGCGCAATGCTTCGCCATGAGTCGGAAGAGCACCATGCGATCGGCCATGGTGAGCGCGTCGGTGTAGTGGAAATTGAACTCGTACTGGCCATCACCGCCCTCGTGATCAAAGGAGTAGAGGCCCCAGCCCAACTCGTTCATGTACTCGGCCATAGGGCCAAGGAAGGGAGCCGCCTGGATGGTCGCCTCGAGGTCATACCCACGCGTCGGACCGTTGATGAGGTCGTCCGTCACGAGGGGGACCCACCGTCCCTCCTCCTGTCGGATGACGTAGAACTCGGGTTCGATTCCAACGTTGGCGATGAAGCCCATGTCACGCGCCTGGTTCACCTGGGCAGTGAGGAAATTGCGGCCCTCCATGGGGTAGGGCACCCCGTTGAGGTGCAGGCGGGTCGGGATCACCGCGAACTCGCGCTGCCAGGGGAGTACGACGACACGGTCGAGCTCAGGCATGCCTGCGCACTCATCCTCGTGGGGGCCCAGATCGCCCATACCTTCGAGCGCGCCGACCGTGTAGAGCTCCGAGCCTTTCGCCATGGAGGGCAGGAAGTCGACGGGCACGCACTTGCTCTTCGGGACCCCGAGGACATCCACGTAGAAGCCGAACACGTACTTGACCCCACGAGCCTTCAAGTCGTCGCGCAGTTCCTCCGGCGTCATTGCAAATGCTCCAATTCGTCGCAGTGGATTCGATTGAGGACGAAATCTAGAACCTATCCATCAAAATTTTCTAGAAATCGACTCAAATTCCCGAAATAATTCGAAATTCGAATCATTCAACCGGCCGCGGGAGCACACCCCGCTGATCCCCCCAGGGCGTGTCGGTGCCCTTGGGGATCTGCCACAGTGAGCCCGCTGCCGGCCCCAAGACCCCCGGAGGAACCATGGGAGCGCTCCTTGCGCTCGCCTCGAGCATCGCTTGGGGCAGCGCCGACTTCATCGGGGGAGTTGCAGCGCGGCGAGTGGGACCGCTTCGCGTCATGCTTCTCTCCTACCCGGCGGGGGCGCTCCTGCTGACACTCATCGCCCTCGTGCTGGTGCCGGGAGTGGTGAACGCCGAGGTCTTGGGTTGGTCCGTTGCGGTGGGGCTGAGCGGCAGCCTTGCGATCTTCCTCCTCTACGGAGCGCTCGCCATCGGCCCGATGGGAATCGTGTCGCCATTGACGGCGTTGGGCAGCGCAGCGGTTCCCGTGCTTGCAGGCCTGGCAACGGGTGAGACGCTCACTCCGCTCGTGATCATCGGGATGTTCCTCGCGGCGATTGCCGTCATCCTGGTGAGCCGCGAGCCGGGACCGCATCGAAGCGTGACCACTCGGGCACTTCTCATGTCGGCCGGAGCCGGGTTCTTCCTGGGGCTGTGCCTCACGGGCCTGGGTCTGGCCCCCGCCGAGTCAGGCATATGGGTGTCGGCACTCGGCCGATGGATTGCCAGCATCGCCATCCTTGGCGTGGCCATGGTCATGCTCACGCGGTCGCGTCGCCCGACCACATCGCCCTACCCGTGGGTGCTCGCGCTCGCGGCGGGCGCTCTGGACGGCCTGGCGAACGGGTTCTTCCAATTGGCGGCGCAGCAGGCGGAACTCGTCATCGTCGCTGTCATCAGTTCGCTCTATCCCGCCGCGACGCTCCTGCTGGCTCGCTGGCTCCTGGCGGAGCGCCTCTCACGGATTCAAGGCCTCGGCGTTGTCCTCGCGCTGGGCGCCATCGTCGCCCTCGTCGTCTAGTCTCGGCTCAGCCGGAGCAAGCACTAGCGGCAAGGGCCGCCGAGCTCGCCTCAATAACGGCATCGATCTCTGTCGGGCCGATTCCGCGATGCGCGACGGCGCGGATCTGGCCGTGCGGATACGGCACCATGCCGACACCGAGCCGGGCAATTTCCTGCAGGTACGACGTACGCCGCGGTCCTCCGCCATCAACCGCGAAGAGCACGAAATTGGTGGACACGCGCATGGGATCGAGCAGCTCACCCGTCGGTTGAGCCAGATGCCCCGGGCTGATGATCCCCTCCTGGGCCGCGAGGCCCTCCGCGAGGCGCCGGGCCATCGCGTGGTCGTCCGCGAGGCGTGCCACGGTGCCTCCATCGCCATCGGAGAGGGCGACAAGGCCGGCCGCGGCGAGCACACCCGCCTGGCGCATACCGCCACCGAGTAACTTGCGGGCCCGTCGCGCTCGCCAGATGAAGTCCGTCGAGCCGGCGACGACGCTGCCCACCGGCGCGGACAGGCCCTTGCTCAGGCAGAACGTCACCGAATCCGCATTCCGCACCAGCTCGGCAGCCGGCACTCCGAGCGCCACCGCTGCGTTGAAGAGACGCGCACCGTCGACGTGGATGGGCAAGTGCTCGGGGAGCGCCGCGCGCAGCGCCTGCATGTAGCCCGGAGTGATCGGCCGGCTCATCGTGTGAGCGTGGCAGTTCTCGACCACGACCAGGCTCGTGATCGGGCAGTGTGGGTCACTCGAGTCCTGGATGGCGCCGACCACGGCATCGAGGGGCATCTCGCCGTCCGGCGTCTCCGCGATGGGGCGTAGGCCTGCGCCCACGACGACCGCATAGTTGGCAGCCTCGTCGTTGAAGACATGCGACTCAGCCGGGGCGATGACCTCGCCGCCCCGGGGCACATGGGCCATGAGGCTGACGAGGTTGCCCATAGTGCCCGAGGGCACGAAGAGGGCAGCCTCCTTGTCCAGGATCCCTGCCGCGCGATGCTCCAGCTCCGCGATGGTCGGGTCGTCGCCGAAGACATCGTCTCCGACGGGCGCAGCGGCCATGGCCGCGCGCATCGCATCGTTGGGATGAGTGACGGTGTCGGAGCGCATGTCGATCGCGGGAGCCCGGGGACCCTGGGGGGCGGCGTAGGACATGCTGCGCACCCTAGTCGCAGATCAGTTCCGTGCCCGGGAGAGCACCCTCGATGAGGAAGGCATCCACGGCATCATCGACGCAGCGCGATCCCTCTCGGTATCCCGTGTGCCCGTCCCCCTCGCGCACGACGAGCACCACGTCGTCGAATTGGGACGCGAAGGCCTCGGCCCAGGCGAAGGGCGTGGCCGGATCATGTGTCGTCGCGACGACCAGGACGGTCGGAGCCGCGATCACCGAGATCGGGCTCGCGACTGACTCCGCGGCCGCGCACGGCAGATTTCCCCACGCGAGGTACTCGCCGAGGAATGGCGCCGCACCGGCCATGCGCTCGACGGATGCCTCGACATCGACAGGAACCGCCCTATCGAGGCAAGTGATGGCGTAGAAGGCATCGACTGAGTTATCGCGATACGAGCCATCGGGCGCGCGGCCCAGTCGTCCGTCCAGCATGCGGAGCAGGGGCGTGCCATCCCCGGAGGCAAGCGAGCCGAGAGCGTCGCGCAGCACTGGACGATCACTCACGCGGTAGAGCGACATCAGAATGGCGTACGTCGCGGCAGCCTCGGTGAGGGGTCGAGCGGGATCGTCGGTCGGCGCGGGAGCGGCATCGAGACCGTCGAGGATGTCCCGGATTCCCTGCATCCCCGATTCGACATCGCCGTCGCCGAGCGGGCAGTCGACCTCCGCGAGGCAGTAGTCGACGAACCTGCGCAATGAGTCCTCGAAACCCAGCGCCTGCCCGAGCGTCACCTCCTCCGCGTCCAATTCAGCGGGAAGGGGCGCATCGAGGACGAATCGACCGACTCGGTCAGGGAAGAGCGCAGCGTACGTCGCACCGAGATGGGTGCCGTATGAGACGCCGAGGTAGTCCAAGCGGGATTGACCCAGGGCCGCGCGCAGGACGTCGAGATCGCGCGCGGAGTCGGCCGTGGACATGTGGTCGACCAAGCCGTCGACGGGTGCGGTGCACGACAGGAGGGAGCTCGTGCGCTGGAGCTCGGCGACCTCCGCTGGCGTGTCCGGGGTGCCATCGATGGCGATCAGTCGATCGACGTCGGCGTCGCTGGCGCAGTCGACCGGTGACGAGCGACCCACTCCTCGCGGATCGAAGCCGACGATGTCGAACTCGCGACGCACGCTGTCCGTGACGATGCTGCTCGCGGCTCGCGCGTAGTCGACGCCGCTGGCACCTGGTCCGCCGGGGTTGACCACGAGGGCGGCCTGGGTCCCACCTTCCGAGGCCACGCGGACTACGGCGATCTCGAGGGTTGCGCCGTCCGGATCGGCGTAGTCGACGGGCACTACGAGACTGGCGCACTCGCCCCCGTCGCAGTCCGTCCACGCCAGTCCCTGGTCGTAGAAGCGGGCCAGATCGGCTGCCGGCGGGGACTGGGGCACCGGGGTGCCCGGGGCCGACGCCGTGGAACCCGGCACGCACGCCGCCAGCACCATCGCGGCCGCTCCCGCGCCCAGGACCGGCCATGGCCTCCCTCGCCTGCGCACCACTGGAGGCTACGTCCGGTCCGTATCGGGGTGCCAGGCAGGGGCGGCTCGGCGTAACGTGGATGCGTGGCCAGCGATCGCGAACAATTCGCCCGCGTCGTGCAGACGGGCATCGCCCGAGGCATGGATGTCGTCGATGCGTGGCGTCAGGCCCGGGCACATCGTCCCAGCGCGCAGTCGCGTGCCCTGCGGATGGAGCACGATAGACGCCTCGCGGAGCAGCAACGGTCCCTGCGTCGACATCAGCGCAAGCAGCGGCGGCTGGACAACGAGGTCACGGGCGGCGTGGCCGTCGCCGGTGTAGCCGGCACGCTGGGCGTGCTCGACATCGTGGTCGAGAGCACGACCGCCACCGCGGGCGTGTACGGACCGGCGTGGATCTGGGTCGTCCTGGCTGCCGGAGGTGGCATCACGGCGGCCATCGCTCGCCGGCGCCGGGCCGAGTTGCCCCCCGCCCCCCGCGTGGACGCGGGTCCGACTCCCGTGGTCGACATTCCCCGGGATGCCATAGGCGCCGAGCAGGCACACCGGCTCACTTCGCTCCGACTCCAGCTCGCCCAGGTCATCCCCGTCATTGCACGATTGCATCCAGGCGCAGCCGAGGATGTGAGCCGTGCGGACCTCGAGGCTGCTCCGCAACTCCACGCACTCGTCGATCGCCTGGTCATCCTCGACAGCATCCGCCGGGAGATGACCGGCACGGAGGCGGAGCAGGCGGCCACGTCAGCGGCCATCGAGGTGCGTGAGCGCCTCACCATGGGGTGCGCGACGTATGAGCGCCTCATCGCGGCTTCCGCCACCATGCTGGCCGCACCAGATGTCTCGCGCAGCACGGACGAAGTGCTGATCCCCGCCCTGCAGGGTCTCGCGGCGTACACCCACGGCCTGCAGCGAGCGGCTGGCAACTAGCGCAGGCGGACCAGGGGGTCCTTGACCTCCACCAGCATGCCCTCGAGTACGAGCGGCAGCGCGCCGCTGGCCTGGACGGCGAGGCGGCCGCGCTCGAGGGCCTCAAGCCTGCGGGCCGTTTCCGTCGCGGAAGAGGACGCCGCCTCCTGGGAGATCTGCGGGCGCATCTCGTCATTGACCAGTGGTACGCCGGCATCGAGCTGGAGCACGAGCACATCTCGGTAGTAGGTGATCAGATCCACGAGTGCACGGTCGAGTTGATCGCGCACCGACCTCTTGCGCCTGCTCGCCTGCATCTTGCGCAGGTCCTTGAGGGCTCGGTCGGCGAGCTTGTCGAAGCGCGCTTTGGTGACGCCTTCCGCGCCCGCACCATACGCCCGCAGGAGCGACTCCTCCTCGGCGACGTCCAGCGCGTCGGTGATGCTCGCGGAATCCTCGGTCGCCATGGCGAGCAACTCCTCGGCCGCAGCGAAGCATGAAGCGAGGTCGCGCATGCCGCTGGGAATGCGCAGCACATCCTGTCGACGACGGCGGGCTTCCTCATCTGTCGCCAGTGCTCGTGCTCGCCCGATGTGGCCCTGCGAGGCGCGCGCGGCAAAAGCTGCCATTGCCGGGTCGACCCCGTATCGATCGCGCAGGGCCTCGGCCACCTCCGTCATCGACGGCGTGCGCAGGTGCACCGACCGAGTGCGCGACCGGATCGTCGGCAGCACATCCTCAGGGCTCGGGGCGCACAGCAGCCAGACCAGGTGCGGCGGTGGCTCCTCGAGGACCTTGAGCAGCACGTTGACGGCCTGCTCCGTGAGTCGGTCGGCATCCTCGACCACGACGATGTGCCACGGCGCATTCGCGGGCATGACGGATGCCTTCGCGACGAGCTCGCGGGCCTCCTCGACGCCGTAGCTAAGGGTCTCGGAGCGCACGATGTCGACATCCGGATGCGACCCGGCGCGGGCCGACATGCAGATCGCGCACGTCCCGCAGCCGTGATCCGGGCATTGCAGCGCGGCGGCGAAGGCCACTGCCGCCGTCGATCGACCCGATCCGGGTGGGCCGGTGATCAGCCAGGCGTGGGTCATGGCGTCAGGATCGTTCACCGCGTGTGCGAGCTCCTCGACGACGGCGTCCTGGCCGATGAGGGAATCCCAGACGCTCGTCACGGATCACCGACCAGGTCACTCACCGCCATGGCGATCTCGACGGCGAGATCCTCCGCTGGTCGTGAGCCGTCCAGCACGAGATGGCGATCCGGTGCCTCGGCCGCGATGTCGAGGAATGCCTGGCGCACGCGCTGGTGCCACTCGACCGGCTCGGCTTCGAGGCGATCCGGGCCCACCACTCGCGCCAAGCCCAAGCTCGGATCGATATCGAGGACGATGGTGAGATCGGGCCGCAATCCACCCGTAGCCCACAGGCTCAGGTCCCTGACGCGCTGCGCGCCGAGGTCACGCGCCACGCCCTGGTAGGCAACTGACGAGTCGAGGTATCGATCTGAGATCACGATCTCGCCAGCATCGAGCGCCGGGCGGATCACCCGCGCAACATGGTCACCGCGCGCGGCCGCGAAGAGGAGCGCTTCGGCGCGATCATCGAGTCCGGCATTGGCGGGGTCGAGCAGGACGGCCCTGATCGCCTCGGCTGCAGGTGTGCCCCCTGGCTCACGCGTACGCCGTACCCGATGCCCGCGCGCCACGAGATAGTCGGCGAGCGTGCGGGACTGGGTGGACTTGCCCGCGCCCTCGCCACCCTCGAAGACGATGAAGCGAGTCACGCTGCGGAGCCTACGCGTCGATCGGCTGAGCCATCAGGGCCGCCGTCGTGAGGTCCGGCTTCTTGGCGGCGGCCTTCTTCGCCGGTGCCTTCTTGGCGGCAGCCTTCTTCGCCGGCCCCTTCTTGGCCGGTGCCTTCTTGGCGGCAGCCTTCTTCGCCGGTGCCTTCTTGGCCGCCTTGCGCGCGGTCTTCTTCACCGGTCCACGCGCCCGGCGATCGGCGAGGAGTTCGAAGGCGCGGCCCGAGTCGATCGTCACCGGATCATCGTCACGACGGAGCGAGGCATTGGTCTCACCGTCGGTGACGTACGGGCCGAAGCGGCCCTCCTTGAGCACGACGGGGCGCCCTGACACAGGGTCGTCACCCAATTCCTTCAGCGGCGGCGCGGATGCCGCACCGCGGCGCTGCTTGGGCTGGGCGTAGAGCGCGAGGGCCTCGGCGAGAGTGACCGCGAAGATCGACTCCTCGGTTGGCAGGGAGCGGGAGTCCTTGGCCTTGAGCAGATACGGGCCGTAGCGGCCATTCTGCGCCGTGATCTCGACGCCGTCGGCCGGGTCGACGCCGACCACGCGCGGTAGTGAGATGAGTCGCAGCGCATCCTCGAGGGTGACCGTGTCGAGGGACATCGACTTCAGCAGCGAGCCCGTGCGTGGCTTCGCGGATTTCGGTGAATCCTCGGGAAGCACCTCGGACACATACGGGCCGTAGCGCCCGGTCCTCGCGATGATGGCGAGGCCCGTCTCGGTATCGACGCCGAGCTCGCGCTCCCCGGAAGGCTGTGCGAGCAACTCCTCGGCCTTCTCCGCCGTGAGTTCATCCGGGGCGAGATCCTCCGGGATGGAGGCGCGCTCGTCGCCACGCTCGACGAAAGCGCCATAGCGACCCACACGCACAACCGCTTCAGTGCCGTCGACGGGGAAAGTCGAGAGCATGCGCGCATCGATCGCCCCTAGATCGGTCGTGAGGTCGAGGACTCCGCGGAA
>JAULZJ010000250.1:0-7838 GCA_032117435.1 Candidatus Nanopelagicales bacterium
GCTCATCGAGGTGGACGCGCAGGTCGATCTCGTCCCCGCACGTCGGATTGACGTGGTGGACCTGCGCCTCGAAGGGCTCACGCAGTCCCCGGCCCTGCGGGTTGCGATAGTGGTCGAGGATGATCTCCTGATAGAGGTCTTGCATCACGCGACCCCGAATATCCGGCGGACCTGGCCAAGTGCATCGACGAACGCGTCGATGTCATCGACGTCGTTGTAGATGTAGGGCGACATCCGGGTGGTCGCCGGGACATCCATCGCACGGCAGCCGGGCCACGCGCAGTGATGCCCGACGCGCACGGCGATACCACTGCTGTCGAGGACTTGGCCGACGTCATGCGGGTGCACTCCATCGACGGTGAATGAGATGGCGCTGCCGCGCTCACGCGTATCTGCCGGGCCCACGATGCGGACCCCCTCCACGGAGGCGAGGCCCTCGAGGGCGCGGGTGGTCAGGGTCATCTCATGTGCCGTGACACGGTCCATGCCGATGGCCTCGAGGTAGTCGCAGGCCGCCGCCAGCCCCACCGCCTGGGCCACCATGGGCACACCCGCCTCGAAGCGCTTGGGTGGCTCTGCGTAGGTCGAGGACTCCATGGTGACCGTCTCGATCATCGACCCGCCCGTGATGAAAGGCGGCATGGAGGCGAGGACGTCGCTGTCCCCCCAGAGGCATCCGATGCCGGTCGGTCCCAGCATCTTGTGGCCACTCCAGGCGACGAAGTCCACGCCAAGCGACCCGACATCGATAGGCATGTGCGGGACCGACTGGCAGGCGTCAAGGACCACGATCGCCCCCACACCCCTGGCCGCGGCCACGAACGGGGCAACGGGATTGATTGTGCCGAGGAGATTCGACTGATGGGTGAAGGACACCACGCGCGTGCGATCGGTGACAAGGGTGCCCAGGCTGTCCAGGTCCAACCTGCCATCGGGCGACAGCGCAATCCACTTCAGGACGGCCCCCGTCTTGGCGCACACCTCCTGCCACGGCACAAGATTGGCGTGATGTTCCATCTGGGTCACCAGGATCTCGTCACCCTCGCGGAGGACGAAGCGTTCCGACCCGGTCGGCAGATCGGAACCGCGGGCGGCCTTGGCGGTGGCATTGCTGAAGGCATACGACACGAGGTTGAGGGACTCCGTCGCGTTGCGCGTGAAGACGATGTCCTCGGCCCGCGCGCCGACGAAGGCAGCGATCCGCGCACGTGACCCTTCGTAGGCCTCCGTCGCCTCCTCGGCCAGTTGGTGGGCTCCGCGGTGCACCGCGGCGTTGCTGGACAGGTAGTAGTCGCGCTCCGCGTCCAGCACGGCCAGGGGCTTCTGGGTCGTCGCCGCCGAGTCGAGGTAGATCAGGCGTCCTCCACCCCTCACTTCACGGGAGAGGATCGGGAAGTCCCCGCGGATCGCGTGGACGTCCAGGGGCCGAGCGGTCGCATCCACAGTCACGCCGCGCTACCCGCCTTGGCGAAACGCTCGTAGCCCTCGTCCTCGAGCTTCTGCGCCAACTCCGGGCCACCACTCTCGACGATGCGCCCGTCGACGAAGACATGGACGAAGTCGGGATGGATGTAGCGAAGGATCCGGGTGTAGTGGGTGATGAGCAGCGTGCCGGTCGTGCCGTCCGCCTGGAAGCGGTTGACACCTTCGGCGACGATCTTCAGGGCGTCGACGTCGAGGCCCGAGTCTGTCTCGTCGAGAACGGCGATACGCGGCTTGAGGAGTTCTAGCTGCAAGATCTCGTGTCGCTTCTTCTCGCCGCCGCTGAATCCCTCGTTGACGGAGCGCTCGGCGAAGGAGGGATCGATCTGCAACGCAGCCATCGCCTCCTTCATCTCCTTCACCCACAGGCGCAGCTTCGGCGCCTCTCCGCGCATGGCGGTTGCCGACGTCCGCAGGAAGTTCGATACTGATACGCCGGGGACTTCGACGGGGTACTGCATCGCAAGGAAAAGGCCGGCACGGGCACGCTCGTCGACCGACATCTCCAGGACGTCAGCGCCATCCAGCGTAATGGCCCCCTCGGTCACGGTGTACTTCGGATGACCGGCGATGACGTAGGCAAGCGTCGACTTGCCCGAGCCGTTGGGACCCATCACCGCATGGGTCTGGCCGCTTGACACCGTGAGGTCAACACCGCGCAGGATCTCTCGGGGCTCACCGTCGGACTCGACCGTGGCGTGGAGATTGCGGATCTCGAGAGTGGACATGATCGCTCCTATTCGGCGTGCTGGGGCAGGCTCACGGGGTGCTCCCCCACGAGGATTCGGGCATCGGGGCCGTCGCCGGCGATCCGGACATCGAAGACAGGGACGGGGGCGGTAGCCGGCAAGGACAGTGCCTCACCGGTGCGCAGGTCGAATCGGGAACCATGCAGCCAACATTCGATGCTGCAATCGTCCACCTCGCCTTCACTGAGGGCAACGTCCGCATGGGAGCAGACATCGAGGACACCGCGGATCTCACCCGCGCAGTGGGCGAGGGCTACGGCGTACTCGCCCACCATGACACGCAAGGCCACTCCCGCAGGGATGTCGGAGATCGCGCAGACATCAACGTGCTTCATGCGAGCGCCTCGACCACATCGTCGTCCAGCCCGGAGCCGGCGAGGTCGACGCCGAGACGCGCATCGACGTCCACCATGACTCGGCGTGCCAGGTCAGGCTCGCCGAGACGGCCCAGGACTTCGGCGAAGAAGCCGCGCACCACGAGCACCCGAGCGAGATCCTCGGGGATCCCGCGCGCCTGCAGGTAGAAGAGCTGCTCGTCGTCGAAGCGACCCGTGGCGCTCGCGTGCCCGGCACCCTGGATCTCCCCAGTCTCCAGCTCGAGGTTGGGCACGCTGTCGGCGCGGGCACCGTCGGTCAGGACGAGATTGCGATTCACCTCGTAGGTGTCGATACCGACGGCCTGAGCGCGGACGAGGACATCCCCGATCCACACCGTGTGCGCGCCGTCGCCCTGGAGCGCTCCCTTGTACAGCACCGAGCTCGTGCAGTGGGGTGTGTCATGGTCGACGAAGACGCGATGCTCGAGGTGCTGCCCGGCGTCGGCGAAGTACAGACCCAGGAGTTCCGCCTGGCCTCCGGGGGCGCCATAGGACACGAGGGGTCGAAGTCGAACCACGTCGCCACCGAGGGTCACATGCCCCATGAGCACCCGTGCGTCCCGGCCCACGTGCACAGCGTGGGTGCCCACGTGCACGGCATCTCGATCCCAGGCCTGCAGGGACACGATGGTGGCCTGTGCGCTGTCGCCCACGCGAATCTCCACGTTGCCCGCGAAAGTCGACGAGCCCCGGTGCTCCAGGATGACCGTGCCCTTGCTGAAGGGCTTGAGCTCGATCACCAGATGCGAGGCCGATGCCGCGCCCCTGCCGGTGATGATCACGTGAGCCCGACCCTCCGACTCCGTGCCCAGAGAGAGGACAACGACATCCGAGGCCGAGGCCATCGCCTGTGCCGCGATGATGTCGGTGGGCACGAAGGATGCGCCGACCCGGGGGTCGCTTGCGTCCACATGGTCGACAGCGAACCCGTCGACTTCGATCGTGATGTCGAGCCGACCGGAGAGATCCAGCGTGCCGGTGTGGAGGCCCTGGAGGCGTTCCAGGGGCGTGAAACGCCAGTCCTCCTCGCGCCCTGTGGGGACGAGGTGATCGGCGACAGTGCGCGACCGAGTTGCCGGCGAGTGGTCACTCGCCGGGATGGTGACCGACATCAGCCGACGGCCCCTTCCATCTGGAGTTCGATCAGCCTGTTGAGTTCGAGCGCGTATTCCATCGGGAGCTCCCGGGCGATCGGCTCCACGAAGCCGCGCACGATCATGGCCATCGCCTCATCCTCGGTCATCCCCCGGGACATGAGGTAGAAAAGCTGATCCTCGCTGATCTTGGACACGGTCGCCTCGTGTCCCATGGCCACGTCATCCTCGCGTACATCGACATAGGGGTAGGTATCACTGCGCGAGATGTCGTCCACCAGTAGCGCATCGCACTTCACGGTGCTCTTGGCGCCGTGGCAGCCCTCGAGAACCTGCACGAGACCGCGGTACGACGTGCGACCGCCGCCTCGGGCCACGGACTTGGACACAATCGTCGAAGAGGTGTTAGGGGCCGCGTGGACCATCTTGGCGCCCGCGTCTTGATGCTGACCCTCTCCTGCGAACGCTACTGACAGGGTCTCGCCTTTGGCGTGCTCGCCTAGCATCCACACTGCGGGGTACTTCATCGTGACCTTGGAGCCGATATTGCCGTCGACCCACTCCATCGTGGCGCCCTGGTGCGCGGCGGCGCGCTTGGTCACAAGGTTGTAGACGTTGTTGGACCAGTTCTGGATTGTGGTGTATCGGCAACGAGCATCCTTCTTGACCACGATCTCCACGACAGCAGAGTGCAGCGAGTCCGAGGAATAGATGGGCGCGGTACAGCCCTCGACGTAATGCACGTAGGCACCCTCATCGACGATGATCAACGTGCGCTCGAATTGACCCATGTTCTCGGTATTGATGCGGAAGTACGCCTGTAGCGGGATGTCCACCTTCACCCCGGGTGGGACGTAGATGAAGGAGCCACCAGACCAGACCGCGGTATTGAGTGCGGCGAACTTGTTGTCGCCGACCGGGATAACCGAGGTGAAGTACTCGCGGAAGAGATCCTCGTGCTCACGCAGACCTGTGTCGGTGTCGAGGAAGATGACTCCCTGCTCCTCGAGATCCTCGCGGATCGCGTGGTAGACGACCTCTGACTCGTACTGAGCCGCGACTCCGGCGACGAGGCGCTGCTTCTCTGCCTCGGGGATACCCAAGCGGTCGTACGTCGACTTGATGTCATCAGGCAACTCGTCCCAGCTCGTCGCCTGCTTCTCCGTCGATCGGACGAAGTACTTAATCGTGTCGAAGTGGATCCCGCTGAGATCCGAGCCCCAGGACGGCATCGGCTTCTTCTCGAAGAGCCGCAGGCCCTTCAGCCGCAGGTCCAGCATCCACTGGGGCTCGTTCTTGAGTGCGCTGATCTCGCGCACGACCTCCTCGCTGAGCCCGCGCTTGGCCTTGGCACCCGCCTCGTCGGAGTCGCTCCAGCCATACTCGTATCGGCCGAGGCCATCGAGCTCGGGATGTGAGGTGGTTGTCATGCGGAGGTCCTCCGGTTCATGAGGGCGGGTACGAGGGTCGTGCAGATCCCGTCCCCGCGACCGATGGTCGCGAGACGGAGAACGTGGGTCCCGAGAAGTTCTTCGAAGGCTTCCGACTCGGCCTCGCAGAGCTGTGGGAATCTCATCGCGGCGTGGCGCACCGGACAGTGGTGCTGGCACAGTTGCGGGCCGGCCTCGGTGTCCACCGTCGTTGCCGCATACCCGTCCGTCGCGAGGCCCTCGGCCAGCATCGTCAAGCGTGTCCGGCCGTCCTCCGCCTCGTCCATCCGAGCACGGTGGCGGAGGACGAGTTCGCGCGCGCGCTCGCGGGCGAATGCGCGAACTGCCTCCTCGCCGTACATCCGCTCGAGGTAACCCAAGGCGGTGACGGCCAGATCGTCGTAGTCCACGTCGAAGGCATGACTGCCGACGTCCGTCAGCGAAAACACCCGGGCAGGGCGGCCTCGACCGCGCGTCGGCACCGGGCCGAAGGGGCGCTGGTCATCGGCCTGGACGAATCCATCCGCCATGAGCGCGTCCAGGTGCCGGCGCACCACGGTGGGGCTGTGACCCAGGCGCAACGCCAACTCCGCGGCGGTGGCGGGGCCACCGTCAAGGAGGGAGCGCGCGACCCGCTCGGAGGCCTGGCTGGCGAATTTCACACCCTTATTGTGTCGCAAATCCTTCGAAGTGCAACCCCAGGACTCCTGGGTCCCGGGAGCCACGTTGCTGGCCTTAGGGGAGACTGCGCGGGTGGATGCCGCTCTCCTGCACCAGGTCGTGGTGAGGTATCCCGGTGCGGGCGCTGGCGATCCCCGTGGACTCGCGGGCCTGGATCTCACCGTGGCACAGGCACAGGTGACCGCACTCCTGGGGCCGAACGGGTCGGGCAAGTCCACGACCGTGGGTGTCCTCGCCGGATTGATTCACCCGCTTTCCGGGCGGGCGAGCGTCCTCGACGGCCCTCCAGGCCGCCTCGACGCCCGGGAGCGGGTCAACGTCATGGTGCAAGACGATGGCCTGCCCGCAGGCGCTCACGCAGCTGAGCTGGTCCGCCATATCGCCCGATTGCGCGGGGCGCCCGACACGGCAGACCCATGGATCGAACGCCTGGGCCTTGGGCGCCTGGGGCGCACCACGATGCGGCGACTCTCCGGCGGCGAACGGCGCAGGGTCAGCCTTGCCTGCGCCCTCGTGGGCCGTCCGGAGTTGGTCATCCTCGACGAGCCCACGGCGAGCCTGGACCCTCGCGGACGCGGCATCGTCTGGGAGGTCGTGTCGGAGTTGCGTTCGAGCGGATGCGCTGTCTTGCTGTGCACCCACTTGCTCGACGAGGCGGAGATCTTGGCCGATCAGATCGCCATCATCTCCGAGGGGCGCTGCCGGATTCAGGGGACCCTGAGCGACCTCCTCCCCTCCTCGGGGGACGTCATCACCTTCGACGGCCCACTGCATCTGGACCTCGCGGGTTTGCTCCGCGCCCTCCCCGAAGGTTGCGTCGCCGAGGAGACGGCTCCTGGTCGTTACCGCATCGAGGGCGGGGTCACGCCGCAGACCCTGGCCACCGTCGATTCGTGGTGCGCACAGCACAGCCTCCAGCCCCGCAATCTCGGCATCGGGGCCGATCGGCTCGCCGACCTCTACTGGCGCCTCACCGAGGAAGACGGGCGGCCTGCGTGATCACCCAGGCGGGCTTCGAACTCAGGCTCCTGCTGCGCAACGGCGAGCAATTACTGCTCACCATCGTCATCCCCGTTGCCCTGCTCCTCGGGGTGACGTTCGTGGGCGCGGTGCCCCTCGAGGGCCCTCCCGGCTCCGACCGGCTCCCCCAGGCCCTGGGCAGCGTCCTTGCCGTCGCCATCATCGCGAGTGCATTCACATCCTTGGCCATCAGCGTGGGCTTCGAGCGCCGATCCGGTGCACTGGTGATGCTCGCGACCACGCCCCTGAGCAGGATGGCCATCCTCGGCGCGCGCGCACTCGCCGCACTGGCCATGGTGGCTCTCCAGTCTGTGGTCCTCGTGGTTGTCTCCCTGACGCTCGGCTGGCGTCCGCTGCTAACGGCATTGGCGCTCATTCCCGTCGCGATCGCCGGCACAGCGTCGTTCGCTGCGCTCGGGTTTGCGCTCGGTGGCGCAGTGCGAGCAGAGGCCACGCTCGCCATCGCGAACGCCGTGTTCCTTATCCTGGTCGCCGTCGGCGGTACGACATTCCCCGCGAGCGATCTTCCCGAACCCGTGGCCGCAATCGTGTCGGTGCTTCCCTCCGCAGCCCTCGGCGACCTGCTGCGGTGGTCGACGACCGGCGGGGCGTTCTCGGCGGCCCTGGCCGTGGATGGCCTCCTGCTCATCGGCTGGGGCGTCATCGGAGCCCTCATCGCCCGGCGCACCTTCGCCTGGCGGTAGAACCTCGCCGACGTCGACGGCGACGATGTCGGCGCGCCCGGACATCGCCCGCGTCGTAGGCTCGATTCATGGCTACGCAGATCGGTGCTCGCACCCCCTCCCGGGTCGGCGACAGCGGCCGGGCACCCCGATGGCTCCGGGGCATCTTCATGGCCAATCTCGTGGCGCAGATCGGAATCGTGGTCACGGGCGGCATCGTGCGCCTCACCGGGTCCGGCCTGGGCTGCCCCACCTGGCCGCAGTGCGCCGAGGGCTCCTACATCCCCACCTCACGCCAGGAGGAGTCCTGGCACAAGTACGT
>JAULZJ010000251.1:0-1801 GCA_032117435.1 Candidatus Nanopelagicales bacterium
GGTGTAGAGGTCGATCCACGCGCCGTCCTTGGTCTGCTGGATCTCATACGACGTGATGGGCCGCCCACCATTGCTGGCAGGGGCCTGCCAGTTGAGGTTGATGTCACCGTCACTCGGGCGACTGGCCTCCTGGGTCCACGACACGCGAGCGGGTGCGCCGGGGAGCTCGGCTGCATGGACCGGCACTACTGCCAGTTGCGCGAGCAGTGCCGCGATGAGCGCAGCGCTGATCCCGATGATCAATCCCAAGGTCCTACGCATAGCGCCCCCTTGCGTCCTTGCCGCAGACGATAGGCCGGGATGACCCCAGTGTCCCGCCGAACGCCAGGAAAGTCTCGGGCACGGCCAGACCGTCTGCTCCGACGGTGGAAACGCTCGACTCCGGCACGCCGCCTTCCCTCTTAGGACGTGCTCCGCTCCTTGCTTTCACGCCCTTCCCATGCCTGGTCAGGAGCCGAAATCGCGCATCCCGGCGCTCGGATCGCCATACTGCAGCCATGTGGGCAGCAGGGCGAGCACTCCCCGTCGCCACCGCGGCACTCGGGCTCCTGGCGACGTTCTTCCTGGTCCCTGCCCAGGCACAGGACGCTCTAGACGGTGTCACCACCAGCAGCCTCGAATGCACTCCCGTCTTCCCCGATCCAGACGTGCCCTCGATGCCCCTGCGTGAGGCGATCAGCGTCGAGGGCTTCGAGCTCGACCGCGTTGCCAAGTACTACGGCGAGTCGAGCGCTGAGCTGTACGTCGATGCCTTGGATGAGCCGAGTCTCTACGTCGACCCGTGCGGCTACCTCTTCTACAGCGACCCGGCGACTCCGGATTCGGGGCAGACGGACGTGAGTGCCACGGCGAATGCACCACAGGTGCGCAACGACCAGCCGCCTGCCAAGGAGCCGATCGCGCTCAGCAGCAATCCGGGTGCTCAGCGGACGATCTATCTCGACTTCCGAGGCACGGACCTCGCTGGCACGATCTGGATCGGGAAGAAGAACGCCGACATGGGCTTGACGCGCCCCCGGGCCATGAAGGGATTGGACCACGACGGGGATCCGGGGACCTTCTCAGCACAGGAAAACGAGACAATCTCCAGACTCCACGGCGCGATTGTCGACTACCTGGCCCCCTTCCGGGTCAACGTGACGACCCAGGATCCGGGCACGGACGCGCTGGTGCGCAGCAGCAGGAATGACCCGGTCTACGGCACCACCGTCTTCTTCCTCGACGACGACAGCGCCTCCCTCTCCCGGACGTTGGCCGGTCGGGCGTATCGCAATACGTTCGACGAGGTCTTCGGCGTGCCACGGGTCTACGCGCCGGCCCTGTCCTTCATTGGTTCCCGCATCGATGTCGCAGACTGGGCGCTGGTCACAGCCCATGAGCTCGGGCACAGCCTTGGGCTCGAGCACCACGGTCTGACGATCCCATTCGCCCAGGTTGCGCCCGCCTACTGCCAGTCACCCAGCGCAGTGACCGCCAGAGCTCCGTCCCTGCCCGGGCGCCCGACGACAGCCGTGCAGATCGGGCTCAACTGCGACTACTACGCGGGCCACGGTGCCTGGGCGCCGATTATGGGCAGTCGCATACAAGGCCAGACACGTATCGCGCAATGGAGCGACGGCAGGTTTGTCGGGCTGAGTCCGGGAGAGAGGTCCCGGCGGCCCCATCAGATCGACACCAACATCATGGTGCTCAATGGCCTGCCACTCGTCCAGGATCAGGGCGGCAGCACCATCGCGAGAGCCACGCCCCTTCCGACGGATACCGAGAGCACGGGATCGCTGGAGGCATCGACGGCAGATTT
>JAULZJ010000251.1:1811-2773 GCA_032117435.1 Candidatus Nanopelagicales bacterium
CGTCCACTCCTTCTTCGTCCGCAGCTGGTCAGACGTGACCGTGACGGTGAGCGGCTCTGGCCGAGCTGGGCCGTGGCCGAGCGTCAGAGTCCTCGATCGCGACGGCCGCGATGTCGGCCTGGACAATCAAGACCCGGGTCCAGCCCCTGAGGTCACGTTTGTCGGCGTCTTGCCTACGGGTCGCTACTACGTCGAGGTCTCCGGTGGCGGCAAGCCTGGCCTCTTCGGCCCGAACTTCAACATCGGCAGGTACGGCATCAAGGCCACGGTGCGCGGCACCACGCAACCCCGCCTCCAGGACCAGGACATCAACCTGACCCGAGGCTTCGCCACACGAGGCTTGCGAGTCGGGGTCGGCAACTACGGCACTGTCTACGGCGGGATGACCTGGTCGCTCGCGAGTGATTCGCGCCTGCCCGCTGGCATCCGACTCTCCCCTCAAGGTGCCATCACCGGCACGCCGACGCGCGCCGGAGAGGTCACCTCCACCATCATCGGCCGCGCCCGAGGCTCATCCATCGAGGTGCGTGTTCACTTCTCCATCGCGGAGCCGATCGGTCTGCAGCCCGCCTCTTCCCCGACGATCTATCGCGATCTGCCCCAGTCACTCGGACGGCAGTACGTGCAGTTCCGCCGCACAGGAGGCGCGGGTCCGGTCGACTACCGGGTCGTGGTTGCCCCGGCAAGCGCGGCGAGGGCTGAGGTCCAGATGTACAACGGGCATCCCATCGTCTACCTCACCCTCAGCCGCACTGTGCCCAACACCATCCGAGTGGGGCTCACCGCGACGGATGTCAATGGTTCCCGCGTTGCGCGCATCGTGACCTTGCAGGTCAAGGACACGCCCACCTTCCCTGACTCGCCTGAGATCACGCTCCCACCTGCGATCGTGGGAGAGCGTTATGACGCGGGCATTCCTATTCCCGGCGGCGGCATCGGCAATACATCCGTCCGCACCTCCG
>JAULZJ010000252.1:0-5845 GCA_032117435.1 Candidatus Nanopelagicales bacterium
TGCGCATCGCGGAGGAGATCATCGCAACCGGGTCGTCGCGCACTCCGGTGATGGGGGTGACCCTCGATCCATCCTTCGCCGGGCCGGGTGCGCTCATCGACACGGTGACCCCCGATGGCGCCGCGGCAGCGGCAGGCCTGCGCGCGGGCGATGTCATCCTCCGCCTCGGCGGGCGCGCGGTGGCCAGTGCCGATGAACTCGTGGTGGCCATCCGGGACCGGCTCCCCGGTCAGGAGGTACGCGTCGAGGCGCGCCGTGGGGATCGGGCCTTCGAGGTGCTCGTCGTCCTCGGCAGTCGCGAGGATCGCTGACCCAGCGCTGCGCCGGCTCAGGACGATCCGGCGTACCCTGAGGCTGTGTTCGACATCGGGCTTGGGGAGATCCTCATCCTCGGCGTGCTCGGTCTGCTCGTCTTTGGCCCCGAGCGACTCCCGCGCGCCGCCGCTGATGCTGCCCGCACACTGCGCAACGTGCGAGCGATGGCGAGCAACGCTCGCAAGGACCTCGCCGACTCGGCAGGAGTCGATCTCACCGGAGCCCAGGAGACATTGCGCGATCTGCAGGACCTGCACCCCAAGCGCATGGTCTCGGGTCTCTTCGACGACGACACCACGGATGCGCCGCCCGCGAAGTCCGGTCGGGATGCGGGCGGCACCACGCCGTCGGCTCGCTTCGATCCCGACGCGACCTGAGTCGATGCCGGGACGGCTAAGTCCGCCCTAGCGCCCGGCGGGCGAGATATCGAGTGGCACGCCCGTGAGTCCACGCGGCTTGCGGGCGAGGCCGGTCGCGAGTTCGATCAAGGATGCCGCTGCGGGCGAAGAAGGATCGGAGAGCACCAGGGGCTCCCCGCGGTCCCCGCCTTCGCGCAGGCGCACGTCGAAGGGAATGCGGCCCATGAGCGGCACCTGCGTGCTCAGGCCCGCGCTCAGTTGCTCGGCCACGCGCTGGCCGCCACCGATGCCGAAGAGATCGATCGGCTCCCCGCAGTGAGGGCACGGGAAGCTGCTCATGTTCTCGATGACTCCGGCGACCTTCTGGTGGGTCTGCCCCGCCAGCATGCCCGCGCGCACAGCCACCTCGGCCGCCGCCGCCTGCGGGGTCGTGACGACGATGACCTGGGACCCCGGCAGCAACTGTGCGGTCGAGATGGCGATGTCTCCGGTCCCAGGGGGCAGGTCGAGAAGCAGTACGTCGAGGTCGCCCCACCACACGTCGGCAAGGAATTGTTGGAGGGCGCGATGCAGCATGGGCCCGCGGAATGCCACGGGCTCGGCGCTACCGCCGGGCTTGAAGGGCAGGATGGAGATCGCGCGCACTCCGAAGGCCTCGGGCGGCATGATCATGCCCTCGACCACGGTCGGTGCTGTCGTCAAGCCGAGCAAGCCCGGAATCGAGTGACCGTAGATGTCCGCGTCCACGATGCCGACGGTGAAGCCCTGAGCTGCCATGGCCACGCCGAGGTTGGCCGTGAGCGAGGACTTCCCTACCCCGCCCTTGCCCGAGGTGATCGCGTAGACGTGCGTGCGCGAGCCCGGATCCGCGAAGGGGATCGACTTCTCCTCCTGGCCTCCCCGCAGGTTGCGGCGGAGTTGGGCCCGCTGCTCGTCGTTCATGACATCGAGCTCGACATCCACGTGGCGCACGCCGGGTACCGAGCCCACAGCGATGGTGACGCGCTGCGTGATGGTGTCGCGCATGGGGCAGCCCGACACCGTGAGGTAGATCGCGACGCGGACCCGATCGCCCTCGATGTCGACGGACTTGACCATGCCGAGATCGGTGATGGGGCGGTGGATCTCGGGATCCTCCACACGAGCGAGGGCAGCGTCGACGAGGGACGGATCGATGGAGGTCATGTGGCGATGCTAGGCCCCTCGCCTTGCTCCCGCGAACCCTGATCAGTCTGCAGTCGGTCCGCGATGTCATCGGCCAGATCGCGTAGCTCCGCACGCAGGTAGTCGCGAGTCGCCACTTCGCCGAGAGCCTGGCGCAGGGCCGCGATCTCCCGCGCGAGGTACTCGGTGTCGGCCACGAGCCGATCGGTCATCTCGCGGTCCTCGAGGTACTGCACCTTGTCTCGGTCCGCCTGCCGATTCTGGGCCAGCAGGATGAGCGGCGCGGCGTAGGACGCCTGGAGCGACAGCAGCAGGGTGAGGAAGATGAAGGGGTAGGGATCGGGCTTGAGGTTGTCCGGCGCGAAGATGTTCCACAGCAGCCACGTGATGATGGCCACCGTCATCCATGCGATGAACTTCCACGATCCGATGAAGCGGGCGATGCGCTCGGACAGCCGGCCCCACTGCTCCGGATCGTAGGACGGCCCGCGCAGGCGACCGCGATCCAGCGGCTGGTCCATGCGGAGCTCCGGGCGACGGCGCGAGGGGCTCATGAGGTGCTCCCGCTGTCACGCCAGTCCTCGGGCAGCATGTGGTCGATGAGGTCATCGACGGTGACGGCCCCGAGGAGGTGGTCGTCGGCGTCGACGACGGGCAACGACACCAGGTTGTACGTCGCGAAGTAGCGAGCGACGGTTGCCACGTCGGTCTCCGGGGAGATGGGCTCGAGCGTGGTGTCGAGGATCCCGGAGACGAGCGCGGCCGGAGGCTCGCGCAGCATGCGCTGGAAATGGCAGGTGCCGAGGTAGCGGCCCGTCGGAGTCTCCGTGGGAGCCCGAGTGACGTAGACCTGGGCCGCGAGAGACGGTGCGAGCTCGGGGCTGCGCACGCGCGCCAGCGCCTCGGCCACCGTGGCATCCGCGGGGAGGATGACCGGCTCCGTCGTCATCATTCCGCCCGCCGTGTAGTCGCCGTAGACGAGCAGGCGGCGGATGTCCTCAGCCTCATCGGGCTCCATGCGCTGGAGGAGATCGCGCGCCTGCTCCGGGGGCAGTTCGGAGATGAGGTCGGCGGCGTCGTCGGGATCCATCTCCTCGAGCACGTCGGCCGCTCGTTCCATGCCGAGGGACTGCATGATCTCGACCTGCTCGTCCTCGGGTAGCTCCTCGAGCACATCGGCGAGGCGGTCGTCGTCGAGTTCGCGCGCGACTTCGAGTCGTCGCTTCGTGGGCATCTCCTGGAGTGCGCGTGCGACGTCCGGCGCGCGCAGGCCATCGAGGGTCGCGAGGAGGTTCTCCGCGCCCTGCTCCTGCGGCAGCGTGAGTCCATCGACGGCAGCCCAGTCGACGATGCGTGTCTGGCCCTTGCGCCGGAGGCCGCCGCCCTCGCGGATGAAGAGCTGCGTGACGTACCAATCGCGACTCGGACGCGGCTCGATGCCGAGGTCTACGATCGTCACTGTCGCCGGCGTGGAGGAGCGTGCGGGATCGATGAGGGTCACCCGGCGGTCCAGGAGCTCCCCGAGCGCGAGCGTCTCCCCCGCGCGCTGCTGGAAGCGGCGCAGGTTCACGACCCCGCTCACGACGACCTGGCCGCTGTCGACGGCCGTGACGCGCGACATCGGCACGAAGATCCGGCGCCGACCGACGACCTCCACCACGAGGCCGACGACGCGCGGAGGCTGGGAATCCGTGCGGAGCGCGACGACGACATCGCGCACGCGTCCCACCTGGTCGGCCTTGGGGTCGAAGACCTCCGCCCGCGCGAGGCGGGCGACGAAGACGCGGCTGGGGGAGGTCACGCGGCCCAAGGGTACTCCCGCGAGAGGCCGGCGAGGCTCCCGCGCCCGTAGCCCGGGCCGCGTCTATCGAGGCCGATAGGGTCCCTCCATGACAGCGGTCTCGGTGACATCAGGCGGAGCGACCGGCTCCCCGCGGGCGGCTCGTTCGCGCAGGTCGAATCTCGCAGTGCCCGGATCCAGTCCCAAGATGCTCGACAAGGCACGGGGACTGCCGGTGGACCAGGTCTTCATGGACCTCGAGGATGCAGTCGCGCCGATCGCCAAGCCCGAGGCCCGCAAGAACATCGTGACGGCTCTCAACGAGGGCGGGTACGAAGGCAAGGTGCGCTCTGTGCGGGTCAATGACTGGACGACCCAGTGGACGTACGCCGACGTGGTCGAGATCGTGGAGGGGGCCGGTCCGAATCTCGACTGCATCATGCTGCCCAAGGTCCAGACGGCGGAGCAGATCGTCGCCCTCGACCTCCTGCTCACCCAGCTCGAGAAGTCCCATGGCTTCGAGCTCGGGCGCATCGGCATCGAGGCCCAGATCGAGAATGCCATGGGCCTGATCAACGTCGACGCCATCGCCGGTGCCTCGCCTCGAGTCGAGACGATCATCTTCGGTCCGGCCGACTTCATGGCGAGCATCAACATGAAGTCGCTCGTCGTGGGGGAGCAGCCGCCGGGCTACGACGTCGGCGACGCCTACCACTACATCCTCATGCGCATCCTCATGGCTGCGCGAGCCCATGACAAGCTGGCGATCGACGGCCCCTATCTCGCGATCAAGGACGTCGACGGCTATCGGCGGGTGGCCTCGCGCAGTGCGGCGCTGGGCTTCGACGGCAAGTGGGTGCTCCATCCCGGCCAGGTCGATGTCGCCAATGAGGTCTACAGCCCACGGCAGGAGGACTACGACCAGGCGGAGCTGATCCTCGATGCCTACGCCTATTACACGTCGGCCGAGGGCGGCGCCAAGGGCGCCGTCATGCTCGGCGACGAGATGATCGACGAGGCCTCTCGCAAGATGGCAACCGTCATCGCTGCCAAGGGCCGAGCCGCCGGGATGTCACGCACCCAGGCCTTCACTCCACCCGCCTGACCTTCACCCCTCCCGCATGACCTGGGCGGGCGTCCTCGCCGTGCTGCCGGATCGGCGGTCTCGGCGTAGCCTCGACGCATGAAGGCGGACCGAATGCCGGATCGTGCCGAGGCGGCCCGCCTCCTCGGCGTGAGTCCCACATCGGATGAGGCCACCATTCGTCGTGCCTTCCGCACCTGGGCCGCTCTCACCCATCCCGATCACGGCGGGGACGGCCGGAATTTCCAGGCCCTCTGCGATGCGCGCGACGCCCTGCTCCAGCCGATCACGGCGCCCCCCGGAAGCGAGTCCGTGCTGCGGCAGCCTCGCCAGGACCGCACGTCGCCGAGCCCGCGTCGTGCATGGCGGGAGGTCATCGAGCGACCGGCCCCCCTCGCGGGAGCCCTGCTCGTGATCGGCCTCGTCGCGTCGATCGCCGCGGTCCTCGTCGCGGGGCCCGCACCATTGCTCGCGATGCCGGCGGCGCTCGCATCCGCGGCCTGGTGCGTCGCCGTGTCGCGGACGATCCTGCGGGGTGCCGACCACGGACATGTCATCGTCACCCGATCACTTGCTTGGGCAGCAGCGACCTGCGGCCAGTTGGTGGTGGCGTCTCTTGCCGGCATCGCGCTCGTCGAGGTGCTTCCCCTGCTCGCTCTGCCCTTCGTCGCCGCCATCGCCGCGGTCAATCCGGGTGCCGGGCTGTGGCGCGCGCGGCGCGTTAACGTGCGTTAGCCTGACGCTCTACAGCGGCACGGGAGGCATGATGGCGGGACTGGCGCAGACCGAGGGACTCTCCGATGTCCAGGTCGAGATCCTCAAGGCGGTTCGGGATTACGTCGACAACGAGATCCTGCCCTACGCGACTCACCTCGAGCACAAGGACGAGTACCCCGCGGACATCGTCGAGGGCCTGAAGGACCTCGGCGTCTTCGGTCTCATGATCCCCGAGGAGTACGGCGGCCTCGGCGAGTCGCTGCTGACGTATGCGCTGGTGGTCGAGGAGATCGCCCGTGGCTGGATGAGCGTCTCCGGGGTCATCAATACGCACTTCATCGTGGCCTGGATGATCATGCATCACGGCACGGAGGAGCAGAAGGCCCACTTCCTCCCGCGGATGGCGACCGGCGAGGTGCGCGGTGC
>JAULZJ010000253.1:0-6419 GCA_032117435.1 Candidatus Nanopelagicales bacterium
CGTGGTGAATCACAATGAGGCGAGTGGCTGCGGCGGAGTAGCCACGATTCCCGAGGGCGTGACGAGCCTGGAGTGGCGTCCATTCACGCAGGATGACACGGCGACGAACCCGCACATCACGTCCATCATCTTCCCATCGACGCTGACGACGATTGGCATTGTCGGTCTTCAGAATCTCACCGGCGTCACCTCGCTGACGATTCCCGCAAGCGTGACAAACTTCTCTTCCCAGGCGATGCCGGGGATGACCGGGCTGAGCACCCTTCGGATCGAGGGATCCTCGACCACCACAACCACGGTTGGCTACTACGCCCTTCAGTGGGCAACCATCGACCTCCACGTCGGCAACGGAAGCGTGACCTTCAACTCGACCGCCATGAACGACGCGACCATCCAGTCCCTGACCATCGACGACACAGGATCGGGATCCGTCTCGTTCGGGCCGGAGTCCTTCAAGAACCAGCCACTCACCAGCCTGACGGTGCCGCCACGCGTCACCTCCATCGGCGATCGCGCCTTCTCGAACAATGCCAGCCTCACGGAGGTGGACTTCGGCGCCACGACACCCGGCCTGACCTCCATCCACGCCGACGCCTTCCAGAACACGCCCATCGCTTCCGTGCGCTATTGCGGTGGCAACACTGTGCTGGACGCCTATCTGACGGCGAGCCTGCCGAACGCCGACGTGTTCTGTTCGCCGACTCAGGTGCCTTCGACTCCCACGATCGCTAGCACGAGCGTGGGCGACAGCTCGGTCACCATCACCGCCACACCCGGAGCAGCAAACGATGGCCGGGCCCTGAGCAATTACGCGGTGCAGTACTCCCCGGACGGCAACACGTGGACGACGTACACGCGAACACCGGCCAGCACGAATCCGAGCATTACCGTGCCCAGCCTCACAAACGGCACGGGATATCAGTTCAAGGTCGCCGCTGTGAGCCTGGCCGGAGCGAGCTCATACTCGACGCCGAGTGCATCCGTCACCCCGCGGACACTGCCTGGGGGTCCGACCGGTGTCACGGGTACCCCGGGCAATGGACAGGTCGCCGTGACGTGGTCTGCACCGGGATCGGATGGCGGCGCCGCGATCAGCGACTACATCGTGGAGTGGCGCGAGAGTGCTGGTCCCGGAGCCTGGACGACGTTCGCGGATGGCATCTCCACCGCCACCGCCGCGACGGTTACCGGCCTGACCATTGGCACCGCCTACGACTTCAGGGTCGCTGCCGTCAACGTGACGGGCACCGGTGCCTTCTCCGCTCCGAGTCCCTCGATCGTCCCTGCCTATGCCCCTCCCCCTAGCCCACCACAGCCGCCGACCCTGGCGATCTCCCCAGCCGCTCAGGTGCTGTCTGGGATTGTGGGTGAACCGGTGACGGCGACGGCACCCTTCACCCTGGCGAACTTCACCCTCATTCCTCGCTACAGCATCTACCCGTTGCTGCCGGAGGGGCTGAGCCTGGACCCAGGGACGGGGGTGGTGTCCGGAATGCCGACCGAGGCTTACACCTCGACGAGGCATTGGATAACCGCGACCGCGGGTGGTGGCTCCGAGTCCGCGTACTCGACTCTGCAGCTGTCCGTCGGCCCGGCTCCGACACCCGCCCCGACTCCAGTGATGTCAGTGACCGGGTCAGGCCGGGAGGAAGCGGGTCCGCGGCGAGTATTCGTGAGCCTGTCGACAAGGGGCATCGCCCCCGGCAGCCAGGTGCAACCGTGGGTAATTCGGGCGGACAACTCCCTGGCGAGGCCGGGGAAGCCGGTGACCGTGGGCGCTGACGGCACGGTGACCTGGTCGAGGCGCACCCGCGTTGACCTAACGGTGTGGTTCGCCCACGGTGATGTGGTGAGCCTGCGGGTGGCCCTGCCGGGCCGCTGATCCCTTGCCGCCGCCAGGTGGCCGACCTGCCAGAGGCGGTAGTCAGCCGCCGCGCTGGGATCGCTCGTCGAGGGTGGCGAGATGGGCGTTGTACGCCGTGAGCTCCGCATCGCCGTCCCGATCTGCCTGGCGATCCGTGCGACGGGCCTCGCGCTCGTCGGAGCGCATCCACTGCCAGGCGACCATGAGGATCATGAAGAGCATGGGGATCTCGCTGATACCCCAGGCGATCTGGCCCCCGAACTTCGTGTCGGCGAGGGGATCGGTGACCCAGTCCGGCCGGACGATGCTGTACCACTCCTGTGCGAGCGGCTCGGAGCCCATCATGACGATGACGGCGAAGAATCCGTGCACACCGACCATCACGAGGATCAGGCCGAAGCGAGCCCAATAGGGCAGTGGCTTCGGCACGGGATCGACGCCCATGACGATCCAGGCGAAGAGATAGCCGGACGCGATGAAGTGCAGCTGCATGCCCAGATGGCCGATATGGCTGCCCATGAGCCATGCCATGAGCGGAGTGAAGTAGAGCGCGAACATGCTCAGGCTGAATACCGCGAAGACGAAGAGCGGGTTCGTGACGATCTTGGCCGCTGGCGAGTGCAGGCCCCACACGATCCATTCCCGCAGCCCCCATCGCCCGGTCGTGGTGGGCTTCAGGGCACGTAGGGCCAGGGTGAATGGGCCGCCGAGGACGAGGAACATCGGCGCCAGCATGGACATCGTCATGTGCTGCACCATGTGCAGACCGACGGAGACCTGCGCGTAGAGGGAGATGCCGGCGTTCGTCGTCCAGATCACAAGGGAGATGCCGAGCAGCCAGAAGATCGTGCGATTGATCGGCCACTTGTCCCCGCGCTGATGCAGTGTGATCACGCCCGCGATGTACACACCGGCAGCCACGATGCACGCGACGAGGAAGAGCGGCTCCATCTGGAAGCCGAGGATGACCGCCATCGCGGTCGGCGCATCGGGATAGGGATAGCCGAGTAGCGACTCACCGAATGTCGGCAGCAGCGACTCCACGCGCGGGTAGGGGCTCAGTGCCAGTGCGACGCCGAGGCCGAAGGCGATGACGACGAGGGAGATCTCGAGCGCCATGACCTTGAGGAACGTCGTGCGACTCCCCTCGCCGTCGAGAGACGGCACGAGTCGGCGACGGATGCTGGCCGCGATGAGCACGAGCACGACGAGCAGCACGATCTTGCCGGTCGTCACCAGGCCGTAATCGGTCGTGACCAATTGATCGACGGTGTCGAGCCGCGTGTAGGCGTTGGCTGCACCGGTCATCGCGAGCAGGATCACGCTCACGAGCGCCGCGAGGCCGAAGCGCTCAGCCGCCACGCGCAAGGCACCCGGTGTCGCGAATCCCTCGTCCCGTCGCAGCCCGTGGAAGACAAGCACGATCAGGCCGCCGATCCACACCGTCGCGGCAGCAGCATGCGCGATGGCAGAGCTCAGTGCCAGCGCGTGGTCACCGAGACCGGAGCCGTGCCCGGCGAGTGCGGGCAGGGCGACAGCCACGACGGCGAGCACGGTCCACACAGCGGAGATGCCCAGCGTGGAAGTGAAGAGCGCGCCGATGGAGATGACCGCGGCGAGCATGGCCATGACCGCCAGCGCGCGCGTCTGCGGCACCTCCCAGGCGTACGTCGCCGCGATATCCGGGCTCATCGCGCGGTCGAGCCCGACGCCGAGGATCTCCGCGAGGAGGAAGAACATCTGCAGGAGTGCAAGCACCGCCCACACACCCGCGGTGATGACCGCTCGGGTGAGGTCGCGGCGGCCCGTCGGCGACACCACGCCGCCCTTGCCCTGCGGATCGAGGAACGCGGCGCCGATGAGCCAGCCGACCGTCAGCGCACCGGCCAGGAGCGTGAGCATGCGCAGGACCGGCAGGCCCCAGCCGACGACCGGACCGGGATCGGGCAGTCCGGGGATGGATGGCTCATATGCACCGCCGGCGACGGTGAGGCCGATGGCCATGGCGATGAGTCCTAGGACGACCGCGCCCATGCCGAGCAGCGGCAGACTGGGACCGAGCCGGGTCTGCGGTGCTCGCGTAGATGTGGTCACCACGTCAGGTCTCGCATCACGTGCCCCTGCGCATGACGACAGCGAGGACCGCTCCCACCACGGCGAGCAGCACGACGGCGATACCTGCGATGGCCCAGCCGCCGATCCCGCTCGATGTCGTGTCGGCCGCGGGGCTAACGGTCGGGCTCGGAGTTGCGCTGGTGGGGTCGGCCGTCGTCGGGCGGGCCGTCGTGGGATCGGGCGACGCCGATGTCGGAAGCGGACCTGAACTCGTGGGAGCGGGTCCGTCGTACGAGAACGTGATGCCACCTTCGATCGGGTGGCCGTCTTGCGAGACGACTCGGTAGTTCACAGACCACTCACCGCCCTCGGAGGCGGGCCAGGCGGCCGTGACGGTCGGTCCCTCCACTGCGCTGATCGGCAGGTCTCCGGTAACCCCGGCCGGGTTCGTGGCGATGAGGCGCACGAAGTCGGGCAGCAGGTCCTCGTTGAAGGTGAAGCTAACGCTCGCGGGCGGGGAGTCCAGCGTCGCACCATCGGCCGGATCACTGGAAAGCAGATCCGAATGCGCCTGGGCCACCGTGGGGAGCGCAACCCCACCGCCCAGGACGGCGAAAGCGAGGGTCGCGGCGAGGAGCAGACGCTTCACGCTTCGAGGGTACGCCGACCCTTCGGAGGCCGCTGCTCCCACCACCAGCCGATGGGCTCGACGAACCGGGCGAGGAGCGGGCCTGCGCTGGCGGTGATGAGCACATAGGCGGCGACGAAGGCCTGGAAGTTGGGTGGGAGCACGAGGCTTACCGCCACCAGGCCCGCAATGACGACGCTGAACTCGCCGCGGGCCGACAGGAGCGCGCCCGCGCGCAGCGCACCGATGATCGTGCCGTCGATGCTGCGGGCAGCGACCCAGCCGGTGATGAACTTGGTTGCGATCGTGATGATGGCGAGCAGCGCCGCGGGCAGGAGAACTGCCGGGAGCTCACCGGGGTCGACGACGAGGCCGAAATAGGCGAAGAAGACGGCCGCGAGCACGTCGCGCAGTGGGTCGAGGCGCCGACGGGCAACCTCGGCCACCTCGCCGGTGAGCAGGAGGCCGACGAGGAATGCTGCGACGGCAGGGGAGAAGTCCACGAGGCCAGCGAGTCCTGCGGCCGCGATCGCGGCGCCGAAGACGATGAGGAGGAGGCCCACGGGATCGCGTGGGCTGAGCATCTTGTGGAAGCGCACTGTCCCCTTGACGGCAACCACGATGACGACCGCGACGACGAGGAGTGCTGTGCCCACGGAGATGAGGCCGGACACTAAGCCCGCACCGGTGAGCACGACCGACAGGATCGGCAAATAGGGGGCCATGACTAGGTCCTCGATGACGAGGACGCTCACGACGGGGGCCGTCTCCGGATTGCGACGCCAGCGCAGATCGCGCAGGACCTGGCTCACGATGCCGGAGGAGGAGATGTAGGTGATGCCACCGAGGGCGAGTGCACCGATCCAGCCCCAGCCGAGGATGAGTGCGAGGACAGCGCCCGGTGTGGCGTTGAGCAGGATGTCGGCGATGCCCGCACGCGACTGCTGCCGTGCGGTGCGCACCAACTCGGTTGCGGAGTACTCGAGTCCGAGAAGGAGGAGGAGGAGAACGACGCCGAGCTCGGCGATGGTGGATACGAAGTTGTCACTTGCGGTGATGCCAACGAGGCCGCCGTCACCGAAGAAGATGCCGGCAATCAGGTAGAGCGGCACAGGTGAGATGGACAGCACGTGCGCGATGCGCGCGAGGATCCCCAGGCCCAGCAGGAGCAGACCGAATTCCAGGAAGAGCTGAGCCACACCGGGCGAGGCGGCAGCGGTGGGCATGTGCCGATCCTGGCATGCGCGTGCCTGACAGACGAAGACCCGCGGTTCCCCCCGGACCGCGGGTCCTCGCGCCCGGTGATGAGCCGATCTAGAAGGCGTCCTCCGACAGGCGCATGATCGAGTCATCGGTCGCCTCGGCCACCGCACGCTCGGCAGCAAGGAGCGGGAGACGGTTCTGGGCGAACCACTTCGCCGTCACGACCTTGCCCTCGTAGAACTCCTTGTCCTTGCCCGTGGCGCCAGCCTCGAGCGCTGAGAGCGCGACCTCAGCCTGACGCAGCAGCAGCCAGCCGATCACGAGGTCACCGGTGGACATGAGCAGGCGCGTCGTATTGAGGCCGACCTTGTAGATCTCGTCGACGTTCTCCTGCGAGGCCATCGCCCAGCCACCGAGTGCGGCGACGATGCCCTGGACGTCCTCCAGTGCCTTGCCGAGCAGCTCGCGCTCCGAAGCGAGCACGCCGTTGCCGGCATCGCCCTTGACCGTCTCGGTGATCTGCGAGGCGAGGTAGAAGATCGCCTTGAACTGGTCGCGGACCATCTTGCGGAAGAAGAAGTCCAGGCCCTGGATCGCCGTGGTGCCCTCGTAGAGGGTGTCGATCTTGGCGTCGCGGATGTACTGCTCGACGGGGTAGTCCTGGAGGTA
>JAULZJ010000254.1:0-3807 GCA_032117435.1 Candidatus Nanopelagicales bacterium
CCATGGACACGGCGGCCCTGCTGCCTGAACTCCGGGGCACTGGCTGGACGCGCACGTGGAGCGATGGCCAGAACCGCATCTGGGTGCCGGCGGGGGAGGGGCTGCAGGCTCGGGAGGAGATCCGGGTGCTGTGCGCGGAGAGAGGTATCGAGGCGCGCAACCTGCGTGTCGAAGGGGGCGTGCCCTTCCGAGATCTCGATCTGATCGATCCGGCCACCAGATCCGCGCTCTTCTCAGCCGCGGTCGATTGGCTCTATCCGCGGATGATCCAGGTGCGGCGACGCCTCGTGGGCGAGTTGGATCTCGTCGACGACGAGGATGTCCGGCAGATGATGTACCTCTTCGTGAGCGACATGGCAGATCGATACGACGTCGATCGCGAAGGCAAGAACGGGTCACTCAACTTCCTGACGTACCTCATGGGCAAAATGCGCACGTGGCCGCAGGATCTGGCGCGAGCCGCCTACGGGCGCACGGCCGTTGCTGATCGTGTCGCGATGAACAGAGCCGCGGACGCCGTCATGAGTGCCTCCGGCCACGCACCCTCGGAGGTCGAAGTCGCAGAGCAGTTGGGCATCTCAGTCACCGAGTTGCGCCGTCGTGAGCAAGCGGTTGCGACCCTCTCGAGCTTCCGCAATTACGCCAGCCTGAGCGAGGAGCCGATCGACGGCCTCGGCCCCGCGATCGCCGTGGATGACGCCGACGTTGAGGGCGAGGTCGTCGACTACGCGCGTAACTCGGCCTTGACCCGGGCGGTGATGTCCGCCGTGAACGATCGCTCGAGCTCCGGTCGGCGTGCCCAGGATCCCCTGGCGCTCGCGGCTGTCTACCTCACTTACTGGGAGGGGCTGAGTCGGACCGACGCGGCACGCGAGCTCGATGTGCTGCCCAAGACCGTGTCCGCGGCGTCCGCGCGAGTCCTGGACTCCATCGACCCGGAGGACTTCCGATGAGCGAGGGAATGGCCGAGCCGATTCCCTGGAACTTCACCGACGAACCGGGCGTGCTCCTGTGGACGTGGCAGTCCCCTCACTTCGTCGCTCGGATCCGCGGGACGGAGGTGGCCGATCCCAGTGACGAGCCGGATCGACGACTGGTCCGTTCCTTCGATTGGGACCTTTCCGACCTCGTGCGGCGGCACCAGGGCTTGCCCCGGGTGCTTGTCGAGGGTTCCGCACGCAACTTCGATGATGCAGAGCTCCACATTCGCGAGCATGCCGGCAAGGCCTACGAACCCGGACTGGGCTACCGGAAATACGCAGGCGTTCTCGCCTACACCTTCACGATGTCGACCGGAGACGTGATCGACGTGCGGCCGCTCATCGGCACCCAGTGCGTGGTTACCGTCCTCCTGCCGGACCGGACGTCCAAGACAGTGACGGGTGACTTCTCGGTCCACCACTACCAGTGGCGGCTCACCACACCGTTACATGAGATCGACGTGATCCCCGAGCACGTCGTCAGCATCTCGAATCGCTCGGAAGCGGCCGATCGCGCTGCCGAGGTGACTCGCCTGAGTACGTACACGGGTATGGGCCGTCTCTATCGCGAAGAGCGGCGCCCCGGGTGCACCGGACGCCCCGGATTCGAGATGGGGACGGTCGACCATGCGGGGTGCCCCCGCTGCCCCCTTCACGAGGAAGGGCTCCCCGAACACCTCCTCCAATGACCCGGCTTCCCAGGCGAGTCGGTCCGATACCCCTGGTAAGGAGGTCGTCGAGGTGACGTGGCTGAGGAAGAACCGGCACGCAGACCCGGAGCCGTCGGTCGAGGTGGTGACCGACGCCCTGCGGGATGCAGCGTCACGGCTGCTGACCGGGACCATCGAGTTCACGTGCCCGGCAGGGCAGGGCCGCGTCTTCACTTTCGACGGCGCGCCGTACGCGGTCGACCTGCCCGGCTTCACGCCCCGGCTAGCCGCGCGCATGCATGCCGCCGGTTGGATCGGCGTCGATCAACTCAGCGTGCTCGCCGCTGAATTCCCCGCCGCTTCGACTCAGGCGGGCCGGAGTGCCGTCGAGCGAGGCTGGATCGAATCGGAGCAACTTGGCGAGCTGCACCAGGAGTACCTCCTGGCATCGCTGGGCGGCTTGGGTGAGGCATCCATCTCCTCCGTGCACACGGACAGTGGCGCCACGACCGATCGACTGTGCACGATTCCGGTTGATGCTGAAGGAGTGATCCAGACTCTGCGCCTGCGGGCGGAGCGTGCGGCGGGGACGTGGGCGGCAATGTCTATCCCGGACAACCCGGCGCAGGTGGTCTTCCGGGCGCACGCGGACCTACCCAGTGAGATGAAGATCCCCGAGGTGGTCGCTGTCCACGGGCTGCTTGCTGTCGATCGCTCCGTGGACGACGTCGGCGAGGTCCTCGGGCTTACTCGGGCTGAGGCGACGCACATCCTGGGTGCGCTCGTGGCACAGGGAATCGTGCGGCACGCGTGGGGTGTGACCCCGCCGACTGACGGTCACCTGCGCGTGCCCGAGGAATTCGGCGCGACATCGTCGGGCGCATGACCCTTCCGTTAGCTGCCCTCGGACTCGTGTTCGCGGCCGGTGCCATCGTCGGATCGTTCCTCAATGTCGTGATCCACCGGGTCCCGCGAGGTGAGTCCATCGTCACGCCGAGATCGCGATGTCCAGCCTGCGGCGCTCTGGTACAGCCGATCGACAACATCCCGGTGATCTCGTGGATCCTCCTGCGTGGCCGGTGTCGTGACTGCCGCGAGCCCATCAGCGCGCGGTATGTCGTCATCGAGGTGTTGACCGCGGTCACCTGGACGGTGTTCGCCTCGTGGACCGCGATGACGGACAACCTCGCGTTCCTGCCGCTGCTCCTCGTCCTGGCGAGCGCGGGAATCGCCCTGGGTGCGATCGACCTCCAGCACCACCGTCTGCCCGATGTGATCGTGATTCCTCTCTATCCCGTCACCGCGGTGGGCCTGGCGGTGGCCGGGTTCGCGTCCGGGTCATTCGCGATCGGATCCGCCGTCGCGGGAGCGGCCGTGTGGTGCTTGACGATTGGCCTCATCTGGCTCGTCACTCGGGGACGAGGCATGGGACTGGGCGACGTGAAGCTCGCGCCGGTCCTGGGTGCGACGCTGGGCTGGCTCTCGTTCGGGAGCGCCCTTGTCGGCCTGGTCGCGGCGTTCGTCCTGGGGGCCGTCGTCGGAGTTGGGCTCCTGCTGGCCGGGCGGGCCGGGCGGCGTACCGCGATCGCCTTCGGCCCGTTCCTCCTCGTCGGCGCGGCCCTGGGGGTCCTCTTCGGGTCGACCCTGGCCACGGCCTATCTCTCCCTGACTGGAATCAGATGACGCCCCCGCGGGGTACTCTGGCCTCCCGCGAGCCGATACAGATGGTGGGCGTGGGGAAGGGACAGGTTCGTGCGAGCGTGGGTTGACACCGATGCATCGGGGGCTGAGGTCCTCGTGCGTCAGGGAAGCGGTGTCGTCACGTCCGTCGCTGCCCTCTCGGCTGACTCCACGCTCGTCATCGTGGAGATCGACGTCCACGTCCCCTCGGCTCCGCGATCCCTGCGCTACTCCGTCGAGGTGCGCGTTCCCGAGGCACACGATGACCTGCCCGTGGCGCGGGAGGCGGAGCACACCGGAGCCACCGTCGACTGGACCGTCGCCTGGCACCGGCACGAAGGTGTCCCGCTCGATATCCCGATCACCCACCTCGCTCTCGCCACCGACGCATCTCCGCGCCTGGTCAGCCTCCACCTCCTCGAGATCCCCTGGCAGGACCCGATGGCCGCCGTGGTGGACGACGCGAATTCCGTGATCGAGGCACAGTGACCAGCCCG
>JAULZJ010000255.1:0-1507 GCA_032117435.1 Candidatus Nanopelagicales bacterium
CGTAGCCGCTCGATGGGGGGCACGGTCGCGGCCGCCGCACCGATGATGACCCCCCCGAGGAGGTAGGCCATCTGGCGTCCGCCCGCGGAGATGACGAGGTCTCCCGAGGGAAGCTCTGCCGCGAAGCCCACGGTCACGGCGATCCACATCGCGACGATGATCCACCCGCCCCAGCGACTCCGCGTCACCTCGACACCGGCGCGGACGAGGACGAGGAGCGCGACCAACGACACGACCAGGCCCCAGGGCAACGTCGCGCCACCCGCGGTCCACCGCGCCCCCTGGAGGAATGCGCCCACGACACCGATGACAGCGCCCATGGCCAGGCATGCGAGGTAGGCGAGGGCACGCACCGGGTCACAGGCCTGCGAAGAGATCGGTCTCGCGACCGGATTCGTCGAAGGGGCCGGCGGGAACTCCACGGACCAGGCGGAAGTACTCCGTGTCGAATGCCTCGGCTCCGACATTGTCGGCGAGTGCGAAGAAGCCACCGTCGACGGTCACCTGCGTGGCATGCGCACGAAGGGCGTCGAGCTTGCGACCGAGGTGCTCGGGTGCCCGGACGGCCGTGGTCACAAGTGCGTCATCGATGGCAAAGGGAATGTCGTCGGGATCCACCTCGGCGAATCCGGTGGTCTCACCCGCTGCGCGCAGCTTCTCGATGCCCATGCGCACGATGCTGCGCGGGAATGCCGTCCAGTAGATCTTGGCCACATCCCATGCTGCGCCGAGATCGGGACGGAAGGTCCCAGCAGCCGCGAGCATCGCGGCGTACATCGCCACCCGGTGAGCCTGGATGTGATCGGGGTGGCCGTAGCCGCCGAAGTCGTCGTAGGTCACGAGCACCTGCGGCCTGACCTCGCGGATCACTGCGACGAGATGCGTCGCCGCCTCCAGCAGGTCGCTGCGCCAGAAGGCGCCCTCGCGGTCATTCGCGGCCGTGCCCGCCATCCCCGAGTCGCGATAGCGGCCGGGGGCGCCGAGCAGCCGCCAGTCCGTCACGCCGAGGATGCGCATTGCTTCGGCGAGCTCCCCTTGGCGGTGCTCACCGAGGCGGTCCTCCCTATCCGATGCCAGGTGCTCGAGACCGGGGACGAGGACCTCGCCCTCCTCTCCGAGCGTGCACGTCACGAGGGTGACACCCACGCCTGCCTCGACGTAGCGCGCCATTACGGCACCGGTGCCGATGGTCTCGTCGTCGGGATGGGCGTGCACGATCAGGATCCGCCGGTCGTTCATGCGGACAGGGTAGTGCGAGGCAGACAGGCACCCGCGTGCACGGCAGGATGTGCACATGACCGAGCCGACCTCGCCCGAGTCCTACCCTCGCCAGCGGGCGCGCACGCGTGGCTTCCGGCTCGGGGCGCCGAGATCCTTCACCATCGATCCCGATCGTCAGCGCATCACCTTCCTGCGGTCGCGGGGAGGCGCCGATCCCGACACCTGCCTGTGGGCACTCGATCTCGCGACCGGCACAGAGGCGTGCGTGGCAGATCCCCGGGATCTG
>JAULZJ010000256.1:0-7981 GCA_032117435.1 Candidatus Nanopelagicales bacterium
GATCTGGCGACCATGCTCGTCTACTGGTCTCGGCCGGGCGACGAGCTGCGCCACCGCATCCAATTCGCGGCGTTCGTCACCGATCGCGATGGCTTCTGGGAGCGGTCGGCGCTCGTGGAGAGGTACGCCGATCGCAGCGGTATCGACGTCGGCCACCTCGACGTCTGCATCGTGCTCTCCGGCTTGAAGCTGGCCGTCATCATGGAGTCCATCCGCAAGCGCACGCTCGCCGGCCAGCAGCTTGGTGCGGACACGTCACTCGCCGACGGCATGGCGATGGCCACGGATGCGCTGGCCGAGATGGGACTGGCCGTGGCATCCGGTGGCGGAGTGGATGCCCTCAGTCGCTGATCACGTCATGCGCGAGCTGAAGTCATATGCCGTCACGCGCAGATCGCTGATGCGGATGGCGACCTCGGAGTCGATCCGCGACATGAGCCATGTCGCGAGCGGATTGGGCTCGTCACCGAGGTAGCGGGAGATGAGGCGGCCCAGGATCGTGGGCGCCGGCTCCGTCAGGAGCTCGGCCCGGCCCGTGCCGCGCACGCCGCGATAGGGCGGCAGGTCGCCGGCGATCTCGAATCCGCAGCGCGGATCGGCGCGCAGCCGACGGGTGAGCACGGACTCCGCCTGCGAGGCGCACCAGATCGCATCGTCGTCGTAGAGGAACCACAGCGACTGCACCAGGGGTGAGGTGCGGCCCGCACTGGCAACACGGATAGGGATCACGGTGTCGTCGAGGAAGGCGTCGATCTGTGACTTCCCCCACGGCCCGCTCACGATCTCCACACGCCGATCGTAGGAGGTCCCTGGGAATGCGCGTGGCGAGTTGCCTGTGCGACGTAAGGGTACGTACCGTCGAAGGCGATGCGCCGTCTCCTCATCCTCCTCATCGCCTCCGGTGTCGCCGTCGTGGCGCTCTTTGGCTTCGACTCGGTGCGCAATGCCACCGAGCAGGCCTTCGGTGTCGGACAGGGGGTCCTCGATGCGGGCCAGGCGGCGGTCGCGGCAGGTCAGCAGGCGATCGAGGCCGGGCAGGGGGTCGTGGGCACGGCCTCGGACACGGCGGACGCGGCGCGCCAGCTCAATGGCGCCTGCGATTTGGTGCGCGAGGCGGTGCGCCCCGGGACTCCGCCCGAGGAATCGGCCTCGCTGCTGCAGCAGGCCGTCGCGATCGTCGGCGGAGTCGTCGTCGCCTACCCCGATGTGCCGGGGATGTCCGACCTGCAGGGCGCTCTCGGTGCGGCTAAGCAGGCGCTGGCGGCCGACCCGTCGGGGCAGTCCCTGGGGCTCAGCAGCGGGGCGGTCGAGTCGGCGTGCTCCCAGATCCCCTCGCTGCCGTAGGGGACTAGTCGACTACGACGACGTCGTCGCCGACGCGGATCTCGCCGGGGACGATGCACTGCGCGTAGACACCGAAGTTGAAGCCCATCCCGAAGACCGAGTCCTGCCTGCCGCGGTATTCGCCGATGAGGGCAAGAGTCTTGAGATCGACGTCACCCGTGTCAGGGTGACGCGTCGTACCCGCGCAACGCTGGACGGGTCCACCGCCGACGAGCGTCGCGTCGCCGATCTGGATGCTCTTGCCCAGCCAGGTGTCTTCGACGTGTGCCTCACCGCCGTCGAATTCGATGAGCATGCGGAAGCGACGAGAGTCCACGGGCTGACCCGCGACTTCGCTGAGTTTGTCGATGGAGCCCCGGCCGAGCAGCGTGAGTGGTTCCACGTCGTGGCCGCGGAGTGCGTCCGATCCCTTGACGAGTTCGAGCGGCCTCCCCGCGCGCTCGGAGAGGACGGCGGCAAAGGGTCCCTCCACGCGGCGACCCGGCGCGGTGCGGAACGCGAAGAAGTCGGCATCGACGCTCTCGCCCAGACGCACCACGTCATCCGCAATCACCGTGTCGCCCTCGAGCAAGGTCAGTCGCTGCGATGTGGCGTCGTAGTCCGCCGTGATTCCAACGAGTGCCCCGGTCTTGGCGACGGAGACAAGCGAGGGCCGCGGATCGGCGAGGAAGAAGACACGATCCCCGATGGCCCCGGTGTCATCGACAAGGATGGACTCGGGGTGGTGCAGCGCTAGGCCCTTGATGGGCGTGGTGGACAGGCGAGTGACGCGCACGGCGCAAGCCTTCCAGAGTGCGACGCACACCCAGACTGCGGCCTTGGTCCATCTGCTGCTCGGCGTTCTGAGCAGCGAACTGATCGTCGACACAGTGGCTTCTCGCGCGACCTCGAGGTTGGCCTGCTCATTGTGGACGGTACGCCCCTCGTGCTGAAGGCTTGCGCGACGGGTGAGATCGGCGTCGTCACAGGCGTGGCCGCGACGAGTGTGCTCGTACCCCCGAGGGTGTCGTCTCCGACTTTGCGGGGGGCGGTAGTTTAGTGGAGCCATTAGTGGAGGGTTCTACGGATTAAAGAGTGGAACCCCCGGGTCGCTAGCTCAATGGTAGAGCTGCGGACTTTTAATCCGTAGGTTGCCGGTTCGAGCCCGGCGCGACCCACTCTTGTTACCTATTGCAGCGCAAGAACTGTCAGCGTTGCCAAACGAAAGGGCTCATTGGCAAATCGGCAGCTTGGCCCAATCTTCGGCCCTTTCCTCTTCAACCTACGGATAATCATTCTGCATCGTGAGCTGCTTCCTCCAGACGCTTCTGTACCCACTGTGATGCATTGAGACGTCCTGACATCGAGTGCAGAGTTGCCGGCCGCGAGGGCCGATTCCACACGTTCCGTTCCGCGCATGAGCATGGTTCACCTTTTTCGTCGTTCGTTCCAGGACACTGACTTGAGCCAATCGACAATCTCCACCTGATTGAGCGGGCGCGCTGCATCGAGTTCCGCCCAGAACCGAGAGCGTCGTCACCACCTCGCGGCTTGGTCGATTCCGGAGGGTGATGGCTGGAAGCCCAGATCGGACCCGAGACGACGCGCGAGACTGGCCGTATCGGTGGATGTGGGATGAGGCGGACGCGTAGTCCGTAGGTCCCAACGGGTGTGTGGCGCGGTTCCCCGATCCCCCATGTGGGCGTAGGAGTACTCAAGAACACACGCGCGGCGTCCGGGCTCGGCTTGACTGCGCTCCACCAAGCCGGTGCGCCCAGACGGAGGCCCAATGAAGAGCTCGAACTCCCACCTCGTTGCCGCGAGCACATTCGTGGCCCTAGCCCTGCTGAGCGCCTGCGGCGGTGGCAGCAGTGACAGCCAAGTCCCAAGCGGAGCCGCTTCGAGCGCTGAGGCATCGGCTGCAGCGTCAGCTGCCCCGTCGGCTGAGGCTTCCGCAGCCTCGGCGGTCCCGGCCTCGGTGCAGGCCAACATCGATGCCGCGATCCCAGGCACGTACACACTGCCCGAGCCGACTGGCCCGATCACGCCGGGCAAGAAGGTCACCGGAATCGTCTTCGGCAACCAGTCACAGTCGGGACCCATCTTTACCGAGACGTTCAAGGCCGCCGGTGCCGCCGCAGGGTGGGACGTCAACGTCGTCGACGGTGAGTTCAGCACCGATCTGTACCTTTCTGCAGTCCGGCAGGCGATTGCCGAGAAGGTGGACGGAATCGTCCTGTTCGTCATTGACTGCGCCGCCGTCAAGGCAGGCGTGGAAGAGGCCCAGGCCGCAGGCATTCCCGTCATCTATGTGGAGGGCTACGACTGCGACTCCGACGGTCAGGGTCAGGCAACCGGCTACCCCCTCGGCCTCTACAACAGCCTGACCGAGCAGGGCGTCGACTACGTGACGTTCCTGGAGGCCACTGGCCAGCTGCAGGCCGATGCGATGATCTCCGCTCTCGACGCTCAGGTTGAGGCACTGGCCGTCAACTACCCGGAGACGTACGCGACGGTGTCGATTACCGCGGGCTTCATGAATGAGATGGAGGTCTGCCCCACCTGCACGGCCACCGTGTTCGATGCGGTCTATGCCGACTGGGGAAATGCACTGCAGTCCAAGATCAGCACCGAACTGCTCAAGAACCCAGCGATCAACGCCATCATGGGCAACTACGACGATCCGGTTCTGAACGGAATCGCCGCGGCCGCCGCTGCCTCGGGTCGCGACATCTACGTCACCGGTGACGCCGGCTACCCGGCCATGATCGAACTCATCCGCCAGGGCAAGGCCGACATGACGATCGGCTACGACGGAGCCATGGAGTCCTGGGCCGCAATCGAGCGTCTGAACAGGATCTTCAACGGTGACACGGAGCCGTTCAACACCGGCGTGGGCCTCCAGCTCATCGATGCCGATAACAATCTGCCGGCCGCGGGTGAGCTGTACGTCGCTCCCGTGGACTACATCTCCGCTTACACCGCTGCCTGGGGTGCATCCTGACCGACGGCCAGGTCGAGGCGCAGGGCTCTGCCCTGCGCCTCGACGGCATCTCCAAGTCGTTCGGTCCCACGCGGGCGCTCGTTGATGTGAACCTCACGGTCGCGCGGGGTGAGGTGCACGGACTCGTGGGCGGAAACGGGTCGGGCAAGTCGACCCTGATCAAGATTCTCTCGGGTGTCGTCAAACCAGACGCGGGGACGATCCGCATCGGCGAGACGACGCTCACGGGAGTCCTCGGATCACGTCCCGAGGAGGCCCGCGAAGCCGGACTCCGAGTCGTCCATCAGAAATCGTCCGTGTTCCCCGACCTAACGGTTGCGGAGAACCTCGCGCTCGGCTCCGAGTTCCCGCGCCGTCGGCTCGGCGCGATCAACTGGCAGGCCCAGCGGAGGGTGGCCTCCGAGGTGCTCGAGCGCTTCGGAATCGATGCTGCGCCCACTGACCAGCTCCAGCGGCTGCGGCCCGCCACTCGAGCGATGGTGGCGATCGCTCGGGCTCTGCAGGACCTCAACGAGGACAGCCCCGGAACCCTCGTGCTGGACGAGCCCACTGCGTCGCTTCCGCCCTCGGAAGTGCACGTCGTTCTCGAGGCCATGCACCGCTACGCCGCGGATGGTCACGCCGTCATCTTCGTCAGCCACCGGCTCGATGAAGTCCTGTCTGCGACGGATCGCCTCACGGTGCTCAAGGACGGCGTGAAGGTCGCGGAGCGCAGCACCTCGGACACTGGCCACGACCAGTTGGCGGAACTCATAGCGGGCCGAAGCCTGGCGAGCACCCGCGGCGCCAATCGCGTGCGACGTGCCAGCGACCTCGGTCCCGGGCTGTCGGTGCAGGGCCTGTCGGGTGGAGGGCTCAAGCAAGCATCGTTCGCTGTGGAGCGGGGAGAGATCGTGGGCGTCGCCGGCCTTCTCGGATCTGGCCGATCCTCGCTCCTGCGCATCCTCTTCGGAGTCACCCAGCGCACAGGCGGCACCGTCACCCTCCTGGGGCGTGAGTTGTCCCCGCGCAAGCCCATCGAGGCCATGCGGGCGGGGGTCGCCTACGTTCCGGAAGACCGCACCAGCGAGTCCGTGTTCTCCGAGCTCTCCCTCGTGGAGAACCTCTCCATCGCCGGTCAGGAGCGCTACTGGCAACGCGGCCTGCTGCGCAAGCGCCCCGAGCTGCGGGACTCTCTCGCCCTGATCGATGCCTTCGGCATCAAGTGCGAGTCTCCCTCTGCAGCGATTGCGCAACTGTCCGGTGGAAACCAGCAGAAGGCGATCCTGGCTCGTTGGATGCGTCGCGAGCCGAGCCTGCTCCTGCTGGATGAACCCACACATGGGGTCGACGTCGGTGCCCGCGACGACATCTACGGGCTCGTTCGCCAGGCGGCCGCACTGGGGGCGTGCGTACTCGTGGTGTCCTCTGATGCCGAGGAGCTGGAGCTGCTCTGCGACCGCGTTTTCGTGCTGCGCGAGGGCGTCACGGTCGATTCCATCGGCGTCGACGAACTGCCTGACAGCAACCTCGAGAAGATCGTGTAGGGAGCTATAGCCATGTCATTGGACAGCAATGTCGCCGCCGATGCCGCTGCCCTTACGTCACCCCGCCCGAAAGCTCGCGGCGGTGGGGCTCTCCGAATGCTCGAGGCGTACGCGCTCCTTATCGCAATGTTCTGCGTCATCGCGTTCTTCTCGCTGTGGCCGTCGACGTCCGAGGTCTACCCGACGATGGCGAACTTCCAGGTGATCATCGCCGGTCAGTCGGTTCTTGCCGTGGTCGCGGTGGGCGCCCTGATGCCCCTGATCTGCAACGAATGGGATCTGTCCGTCGGGGCGAGTGCAACGTTGTCTGCCGTCGTCGCGGCGAGCCTGCTTTCATCTTCGTTTGCCGTGCCACTGGCACTCGGCATCGGGCTGGGCACCGGAGTGGTCGTTGGCCTGGTCAACGGGTTCCTCGTGAACTTCCTGGGCACCAACGCCGTCATCACCACGCTCGGGACGACCGCTGTCATCGCAGGCGCGGTCAACCAGGTGACCGGCGGCTCGACTCAGGTCAGCAACATCCCCGCCTTCCTCACCGAGTTCGGGTCAGGCAACTGGCTCGGTGTTCCCCGCCTCTTCTACGTGGTCATCCTGGTCGCGATCGCCGGACACTACCTCTTGGCGTACACGCCGATGGGCAGGCACTTCTACGCCATCGGGTCCAACCGAAACGCCGCCGTCCTCATCGGTGTCAACATCCGCAAGACCATCGGCATCGCCTTCCTCATCGCCGGCGTACTGGCGGGCCTGGCCGGACTCATGCAGGTGGCCCGATCGGGAGCCGCGGACCCGCGACTGGGGGATTCTCTGACACTCCCCGCACTCGCGGCAGCATTCCTCAGCGCTGCGGCCATCAAGCCCGGTCGCTACAACGTCCCCGGCATGCTTGTGGCGCTCTTCCTGCTGGCCTTCATCAACAGCGGCCTCACCATCGCAGGGGTCCCGCCCTACGTCACCCAGTACGTCAACGGCATCGCACTCATCGCAGGTGTGGGCCTCGCGGTCAATCTCGGTCGCAAGCGCGAAGTGGTCTAGTGCGACACGGCCGAGAAGCCGCCGCGCTGGCGCCTCAGTCGGTCGCGCGGTAGCACACGATCCGGAGGGCGATCTCGACCATCCCGTCGAGGACCTCTTCCTCCGACAGGCGCCCATCGGGCTTGAACCAGGTGAACACGTACTCGCACGACGTCTCGATAGCGATCACCGCGAGAGTGGGATCCGACAGCTCGAACGTGCCTTCGGTCATGCCCTGCTGGACGATGTCGCGGAGAACCTGGTGGATCTCGCGCCGGCTCTCGCGCAGTCGAGGGGCATCGGCGGCTGGAAGATCGGCGGCGAGGATCCAGTACCCGTGGACGACGCCGTCGCGGGTCACGCTCAGCTGCATCCGTACGTACTCCCGCACGTAGGCCGCTAGCAACGCGTCGGCGCTACCCGTCTCGGGGATCCCCTCGAGTAGGGCTTCCAAGAAGCTTCGATGAGCCCGGTCGAGAACCTCGGCCAGCAGGGCCTGCTTGGAGGGGAAATGCCAGTAGAGGTTAGGTGTAGTCATCCTCGCGGCCTCGGCGATGCTCGCGACCGATGTGGCCGAGTATCCGTTGGCGTAGAACAGCTCCTGTGCTGCGACCAGGATCCGCTCGCGAGCACCCGGCAGGTCAGGCTGGCTGGCTTCGGCCTCGGCAGCACGACGCTTGGACCTGCGCACCGGCGTATCTGGCGGCAGCTTCTGCGTCTGGGACACGGGGCTGCTCCTGGGGGCGATAACTCGACTGAGTTCTCGAGGCTACTGGGTGGGATGGTATCCAGCCGATTGCCTCTTCATCGGACACCCACGTGGGCTAGTGGTGGCCTACTCTAGGACAGCCTCTCGATGACCATGGCCATCCCCTGACCGCCGCCGACGCACATCGTCTCCAGGCCGAACTGCTTGTCATGGAAGCGCAGCGAGTTGACGAGCGTGCTCGTGATGCGCGCCCCGGTCATGCCGAACGGGTGGCCCACGGCGATGGCGCCGCCATTGACGTTGAGGCGGTCGATGTCGATCCCGAGCTCCCAGGCTGACGCCAGCACCTGTGCGGCGAAGGCCTCGTTGATCTCCACGAGGTCGATATCGCCTATGGTCATGCCG
>JAULZJ010000257.1:0-4285 GCA_032117435.1 Candidatus Nanopelagicales bacterium
TGCTGCGGAGCGCGCACTCGACGAGCGTCGTCAGCGCCGTAACTCAAGGGACGCCGGCGAGTCGACAAGCAGGACCGTCGAGGCGCAGGGGCAGCCGGATCCCGTGCAACGCCCGGCATCCCTCGCTGCACCGGCCGTCGCATGGGATGACGTCTTCGATCAGACCGCGTGACGGCACTGTCACCAGCGGAGAGCCCCAGCACAAGATGCGACCACCGTTCGAGTTGACCACCGTGCGGCTGGTGTAGTGTCACGGCCTGGCCGAGGGAGACTTCGGCCGACGGGGCCTCGGCCCCCCGGGGCTGTAGCGCAGTCCGGTAGCGCACCTCGTTCGCATCGAGGGGGTCAGGGGTTCAAATCCCCTCAGCTCCACACCCGGGACGCCATTCACGCTCGTTGGCATGCCCCCTTACGCGATAACGGACCCACGCGCGAATCCTGGGAATTTCCCCTGCCGCCCCCGCACACGCCGTGGAATCGACGCGCATCCCGGCGAGCCGAGGCCTACCGTGGTGCGCCGAGGAGGTCCCACCATGGTTCGTCTACGCCGCCGTGCCGGCGCGCTCATCGCGGTCGCTGCCGTGATGGCGAGCAGCGCACTCGTGCTTGGACCCGCACGGGCCGACGGCACCGTCGCCGCGTGCCACTGGATCGACCGCGAGTACTCCGCGACCTACACCTGCGAGGATCCTGTCGAGTCCATGACGCATGTCGACATCGTCGAGTGCTGGAAGTTCCCGGCCTCCCCGCGCACCTACGTGCGCCAGAAGACGAGCGCAGGCTGGGTGCGCAACCCGGACATCACGGTCAAGGTCACGGGAGCCAAGGGTTGCGAGGAGCCCTACTCCTTCCGCACGGTGGTGCGCGTCCCCGGTGACCTGCTCACCGACATGGTTCCCCTCCGCCTGCGGTTGACGATGCCGGCGGCATCGGGGACGTTGCCGGACGGCACGCCCTACTCATTCCGCAAGACGGTGGTGACCTACGGGGCATGCCTGATGCCCGAGGACGCCGGGGACTGGTGTCCCGAGCGCTGATAGTCAGACCCAGGTGGGCATCCACATCCGCCAGGTCCACTGGGAGTAGGGGATGACCTCCGCCGTCCAGATCGGGTAGAACCACCATGCGGCGATGACGACGAGCAGCAGGATGCCGGCGCCGATGAGCGTGCCCGCGCGGCGGCGTTCCGGCCCCGCTCCGGGGGGTCCGACGAGGGCCCCGACCATCATCGCGAGCGCCATCGCGAGGTAGGGCAGGAAGACGACGGAGTAGAACGAGAAGATCGTGCGGTCGAGGTAGAGCAGCCAGGGGACCCATCCGGCGAGGACTGCGAGCAGCACTGCCCCCGCGCGCCAATCTCGGCGGGTGACCCAGCGCCAGACGAGGTAGAGCAGGGCGATTGAGCCGATCCACCAGATCGCGGGGTTGCCCAAGGCGAGGACTTCTGCGGCGCAGGAATCCGCTTCGCAGCCGGACTCGCCTCGATCAAGACTCGACCAATAGAAGGACGTGGGACGGGTCTGCATGAACCAGCTCATCGGATTGGACTGGTAGGAGTGGTCCCCGGTCAATCCGACGTGGAAATTCCATGCCTGCGAGTGGTAGTTCCACAGTGATCGCAGTGCCGCAGAGATGCCAGACGAGGTGCCGTCGGCCCACTGTCGCCCCCAGCCGCCGTCGGTGAACAGCCAGCCCGACCATGTGACGACGTAGGCCACAGCGGCAGTGCCGACCATCGCGATGAAGGCGATGGGAGCGCTGCGCAGCAGCGTGACCGACCACGGCCGCGGGACTCCCAGTCGACGCCGTAGGGAGACATCCCAGATGACGGTGAGCAGGCCGAAGGCCGCGAGGTACCACAGTCCGGACCACTTGACCGCGCACGCGAGGCCCAGGGCAGCGCCGGCGGCCCAGCGCCACGGCCGGGAGCCCAGGTGCGGTCCCCACTCCCCGAGGAATCCCGGCGGATGCGTCGACAGGCGGCGGCGCACCTGATCTCGGTCGAGCAGGAGGCAGCCGAAGGCGGCGAGCACGGTGAACGACAGGACCATGTCGAGCACTGCCGTGCGACTCGTGACGAGATGCATGCCATCCAGTGCGACGAGCAGGCCGGTGACGATGCCCACGAGATCCGAGCGCGTGAGTCGCCGAGCGATGCGCGCAGCCATGAGGATGGAGAGGGTGCCGAGCACCGCGACCGCGAAGCGCCAGCCGAAGGGCGTGACGCCGAAGAGCCATTCGCCGCCGGCAATCACCCACTTGCCGAAAGGCGGATGGACGACGAAGGAAGGATCGTCCTTGAATACCTCGATGGTGCGCCAGTTGCCGTCGGACGCCAGGATGAGCTCATTGGCGCTGTCGTCGAATTGCTGCTCGTGGCCGTAGCGCAGCAGGGCGAGGGCGTCCTTGGCGTAGTAGACCTCGTCGAAGGCGAAGGCATCCGGGCGACCGAGGTTGACGAAGCGAAGGAGTCCGCCGATCGCCGTCGCGGCAAGGGGACCGATCCAGCCTCGCCAACCCGAGGACGGCATCGCGGGGAAGAGGTCGGCGGCGGACGCAGCGATCGACGCACTGTCGTGCCCGGGGGCAGGGGCGAGACGAGCCGGTGCTGACACCGCCCCATCGTAGGCAGGCTGGAGTGTCGAGGCGCCGAGGCTGCGAGGATGGCCGTGTGTCCGGACCGGGAATCCTCATGATCGCAGCGACGCCACTGGGCAACCCCGGCGATGCGAGTAGGCGCCTGATCGATGCACTCGGCCGCGCCGATGTCATCGCGGCCGAGGACACGCGTCGGTTGCATCGGCTCGCTCGCGACCTGGGGGTCTCGCTGACCGCCGATGTGATCTCCGTGCACGATGCGGTCGAGGAAGCCCGCTCACGTCGGATCGTCGAGCGACTTCTCCGGGGCGACGACGTCCTCCTCGTCAGCGACGCGGGTATGCCGCTCGTGAGCGATCCGGGCTACCGGCTCGTGCGAGCCTGCATCGATGACGGCATCACGGTGACGGTGCTTCCCGGGCCGAGTGCCGTACTCGCCGCACTCGCCGTCTCCGGCCTGCCGGTGGATCGCTTCTGCTTCGAGGGCTTCCTGCCGCGCAAGGCGGGGGAGCGGCGGCGTCGGATCGATGACCTCCGGGATGAGCGCCGCACCATGGTGTTCTTCGAGGCCCCGCATCGTGTGGCCGCCACCATCGCCGCCATGATCGAAGGCTTCGGGGACGACCGTCCGGCATCGATGTGCCGGGAGTTGACCAAGACCTTCGAGGACGTGCGTCGCGGCGCGCTGGGCGACCTGCTCGAGGGTCTCGGCGAACCTCGCGGCGAGATCACCCTGGTGGTGGGCGGAGCCGTCCCGCCTCGCGCGTTGGGAGATCCCGAGCAGTGGGCTGCGGACGTCGCCGAGAGGGAAGCCGCGGGAGCCGATCGCCGCAGTGCCATCGCATCGGTGGCGCAGAGTCGCGGCGTCGCGCGTCGGGATGTCTACGAAGCTGTCGTACGTGCCAAGGCATCGCCGGCTCCTCGCGGAAAGTAGGATCGCGCCCCATGGCCTCCTACTACGTCACGACGCCGATCTACTACGTCAACGACGCCCCCCATATCGGCCATGCGTACACCACGACGGCGGGAGACGTGCTGACCCGGTGGAGGCGGCAGCGGGGCGACGAGGTGTGGTACCTCACCGGGGTCGACGAGCACGGGACGAAGGTGCAGCGTGCCGCCGAGGCCGGCGGCGTGAGCCCGCAGCAGTGGGTTGATCGACTGGTTGAGGGCTCGTGGCGTCCCGTGCTGAAGACGATCGATGCCGCCAATGACGACTTCATCCGGACCACCGAGCCGCGTCACAGGGATCGGGTTCAGCACTTCTGGCAGGTCGTGCGCGACAACGGCTACGTCTACGAAGCCGACTACGAGGGCCCCTACTGCGTCGGCTGCGAGGAGTTCAAGCTGGCGGGGGACCTCCTCACCGGACCGGAGGGCGACCAGCTGTGCCCGGTCCACCAGCGCCCCGTCGAGATGCTCAAGGAGTCCAACTGGTTCTTCCGCCTCTCGGCATTCACCGACGCGCTGATCGCGCACTACGAGGCAGACCCGTCGGCCGTAGAGCCGCAGAGTGCCTACAACGAGGTGATGTCCTTCCTGCGTCAGGGGCTGGTCGACATCTCGATGTCGCGGAGCAGTGTCGCGTGGGGCATCGGACTCCCGTGGGACGAGCACCAGGTCATCTACGTCTGGTTCGATGCGCTGCTCAACTACGCCACCGCCGTGGGGTACGGCGCTCCTGATG
>JAULZJ010000258.1:0-9497 GCA_032117435.1 Candidatus Nanopelagicales bacterium
GAGCACATGCGCGCAGCCGTGATGGCGCGCGCCATGGAGCCCGAGGACGAGGCGGAACTCTGGGGTTATCTCTCCACCGCCGCCTTCGCCATGATCAACCAGCCGATCGCCTGAGGGAGGCACACCCTGCTTTAGGCGCTTGTAGGGTAAACGCGTGACTCCCCGCCCCGCCGTCGCCGGCCTGCTCGCCCTCGCGCTCGCCGCATCCCTGGCCACCAGCCTGCCGGCGAGCGCCACCGTGGGCTCCACGGAAGCGTCCTCGCAGCCGCGCGCCAACACCTTCCCCGAGCGCTTCAGCGTCAACGCCGCCGGTGACCTCGTCGTCGCGGGCAACACGCTGATGACGTGCCCCACCAGTGCCTCCACCTGCGCCGAGGCCCTGCGCGGTGGGGGCACGTCCGCGCGCTTCAACAACAACAGCTACTCCATGGTCATGGTCGACATCGACAGCGATCCGACGACCGTCAACTCCTCAAGCGCCGATCTGCAGATACCCGTGGGCGCCCCGGTGCTCTACGCCGGGCTCTACTGGGGTGCGGGAGCATCGGGGGACCAGGCCAAGGGCGTCGCACCCGCCGGCGCCGCGACCGCGCGCGTGAGAGTCCCGGGCGCCAGTGCGTACGCACCGATCACGGGGTCCGTGACGACGATCTCCACATCCGGAGCCAACAAGACGTATGCGGCCTTCGCCGACGTGACCGCGCAGGTGCGGGCGGCAGGGCGCGGCACGTACGTCGTCGCCGACGTCAAGGGTGACCTCGGCATCAACCATTTCGCAGGCTGGTCCCTCATCGTCGTCTACGGCGATCCTGCCGAGCCCGTGCGCGCCATGAGTGTCTTCGACGGTCTCGTGAGCGTCTCGGAAGGCTCCCCGGCCACGATCGATGTCAAGGGCTTCCGCACCCCCCCGACGGGACCGGTCCGCACCGCGCTGGGCGTGGTGGCCTACGAGGGTGACCTGGGCATCACGGGCGACCAGTTCCTGCTCAACGGCCAGGCGCTCAGCGACGCGAGGCGCCCCTCGAACAACTACTTCAACTCCTCGATCACGACCAAGACCGCTCGATTCACTGCGAAGTCCCCCGACCACGTCAACCAGTTGGGCTTCGACACCGGATTGATCGATGCGACCGGCCGCATCGCCAACAACGCGACATCGGCGACCTTCCGCGCGTCGTCGACCGGCGACCAGTACTACCCCACTGCGCTGACCTTCTCCACCGAGCTCTTCTCGCCCAGGTTCGCTGCCCGCAAGTCGGTCGTCGACCTCAACGGCGATGTTGCGCGCGCAGGAGACGAGCTCGACTACACGCTGGTACTCACCAACGACGTGACCGCCGACAATGGTGACGCCTCCACCGGCACAGTCATCACCGATGTCCTGCCCGCTGGCGCCGCCTACGTGCCCGGCAGCCTTAAGGTCAATGGCGAGTCGATCCCCGATTCCGGATCGATCGCGACCTTCTCCGACGGGTCGCTCACCCTTCGCGTCGGAGCGGGTGCGAGCTCCACGACGGGTGGCCGGCTCGGGATCGCTGAGAGCGTCATCGTCACATACCGCATGCGAGTGGCGTCCGAGGCTGCAGCCGGCAGCGTGCTCGCCAACGACTTCCGCGTGGCCGGCACCGCCGCGACGTCCGGCTTCGCAGTGACAGGCGTCTCCAACGAGACCTCCCTTACCGTCATCGACGACGATGCCGATCTCAGCATCGTGAAGACGGTCAGCCCCACAACGCTCATCGCGGGGCAGTCAGCCGCGTACACGCTCCGAGTCGACAACGCAGGACCGGGATCAGCCGAATCCGTCGTCGTGACGGATTCGATCCCCGCCGGGCTCACGCTCGTGTCCGCCACCGGCCTGGGCTGGTCCTGCGTCGAAACGGCCCCCACGGTGCGGTGCACACGGCCCGACCTCCCCGCCGGCGCCACAGCGCCCCCCATCACGGTCGCGGTCACCATCGACGAGGAGGCGAGCGACAGTGGCGCCATCACCAACACCGCGACCGTCTCCAGCGAGACACCCGACCCCGATCCCAGCGGTAACACCTCATCGGTGACAGCGCCCATCAATCGCAGTGCCGACCTCGCTATCTCGAAGAGGCATGAGGGATCCGCCATTCCAGGTGAGACCGTCACCTACTCCCTCGCCGTGCGCAATCAGGGTCCGTCCGACGCCACCGGTGTGACCGTGACGGACGAGCTGCCGAGTTACCTGCGCCTGGTGTCGGTGAGCGGAGACGGGTGGACGTGCACCACCGCCGCGGAGTGCACCCTGGGCGGCGCGCTCGTCGCCGGCTCCTCGGCCGAGTCCATCACGCTCGTCGCAGAGGTCCTCGCCACCGCGCCATCCGAGGTCAGCAACACCGCGACCGTCTCGGGCAACGAACCCGATCCGATTCCGGCCAACAACACCTCCACCGACACCGCCGAGACGGCGCGGGTGTTCGACGGGATCGAGAGCATCTCGCATCCCGGCAAGGCGATCGCTGGTGGACCCGCGATTCCCGTCACGGTACGGGCTTTCAATGCGGGGCCGGGTGCCGTGCCGGCAGGCGCCGACGCGATCCACACCATCACCCTCCCGGTGGGCACGTCCTTGACCGGCCACAGCGGCACAGGCTGGGCATGCATCCCATCGACGGGCGCCGCGACGACGGCACCTCTGACCGTCCGATGCATGCTTCCGCTGACAGAGGCGTGGACTGCTGACACCCTGCTGCCTCCCCTCGTCCTCCAGGTCGCCGTCGCCGCCGGAGAGACCCAGGACAAGGAGGTCGTCGCCGAGCTCACGACATCGTCGACAGTGCGCGATATCGATTTGGGCAACAACCGCGCAACCGACATCATCACACTGGACACGGACGCCGACCTGGCCATCACGACGACGAGTTCAGCTGCTCTCGAAGCCGGTGGGGACTCGCGTCCCTTGACGTTCACCGTGCGCAACAACGGTCCGGTATCCGATCCCGGACCCATCACGGTGCGCTTCAGCCGCCTGTCCACCCTCGCGATATCCCCGCTGAGCGGCAGCGCGTGGACATGCGCGACCGCGGACGGCCGCACGGTGTGCACGCTGACCGCCAATCTGCTCGCGCCCGGGGAGCAGGCGCCACCACTCGCACTGGAGGTCTCCGCCCCAGACCCGGAGACCCTGCCGGGCAGTTACGACCTGACCGGCATCGTGAGCTCCCCGCAGCCGGACAGCAACCCGGCGAACGACGCCGCCACGGCACCGATCACCATCTCCAAGGAAGCCGGCATCTGGACGTCGAAATCCGCCGCGCCGACGCGGGTGGTAGCCGGTGACACCGTGACCTTCACGCTCACGGTCAGCAACGCCCTGCCGCACGGCGGCCCCTCGGCGGCGCGGGACGTCTACCTGACCGACGACTTCGGTGCGCTCGGGCTGACGATCGAGTCCGTCACGCCGGATGACAGTGGGCTCGACTGCTCAGCTTCGACGTTGAGCGTCGTGAGTTGCTATCTGCCCGTCCTCGACTTCGGGGTGGCCGCGTCCGTCCAAGTCGTCGCCCGCACGGATCCGGCCTGGACGACACCGGGACGGACTTTCACCAACATCGTCACGGCAACCTCGTCGACCCCCGGTGGCGATCGGCCTCCTGGAGAGGTCACGGTCATCACCGACCCGCAGTCGCAACTGACCCTGTCCAAGGCGATCCGCGGGCGCGCCGTGGGCACCAAGCTCATTCCGGGGACCAACGCCACCTACGTGCTCGACGTCGAGAACGCAGGCCCGACAGATGCTCGCGGTGCGGTCGTCGTGGACAACATGCCCCAGGCGATCATCCCGAGCGTGGCCTTCGGAGACGGATGGGTATGCAACGTCGCCGGTCAGCGCATCAGTTGCGCGACCGACGCGACACTTCCGGTGGGTGGGGCCATCGCACCCATCTACGTGACCGGACTGATCTCACCCGACGCAAGCGGCGCCATCGTCAACGGCGCCACGGTGGAGCCCCAGTCCCCGGGCACGGGCGACGAGGTCGATGTCACCTACATCGTTGGCGACGAGGTCGACCTCGACGTCGCCCACTTCGGTCCCACGCGCCTGCGGGCGGGCGCGGACTGGAAGACCACCGTGTCGGTGCGCAACAACGGCCCCGGAGTCGAGACCGGACCGATTCGCGTCGTCGTGGACCAGAGGGGCGACACGCCTCGCAGCGCCAAAGGTCCGGGCTGGATCTGCGAGATCAGGGTCAAGCGCATCATCTGCACCGCTCCCGGCCCCCTGTCGATGGGCCAGTCCCTGCCACCGATCTCGATCGTGAGCGCGACACCGAGCTCAGGGACGCAGTCGGACTCGGTCGCGACCGTGACCGGTGTGCGCACGGACATCGACCGATCCAATAATCGATCGGCGGCCTCCGTGGTCCTCGACCGCGCAGCTGATATCGCTGTGCGTAAGCGCGCGGTGGAGTCGACCGTGGCCGCTGGGGGCGCGGCTTCCTTCACCATCACCCTCACCAACAAGGGCCCCGGGTCGACCAGCGACGCCCAGGTGATCGACAGCCTCCCGTCAGGTCTCGCCTTCGATCGCTCCGCCTCGGATCCTCGCTGCACCGATGAGCAGGGCTCGGTGCAGTGCAGCGCGGGCCGCACACTGCAGGCCGGCAAGTCCACCACCTTCCGGCTCGTGGTCCGTGTCGCTAGCGACGTCCGGAGTGAAGTGCGCAACACCGTCGTCGCCTCCTCGTCTCAGCGGGATCCGGACCCATCGAACAATCGTGACCGGGCGATGATCGATGTGACCCCTCCGACCAAGCAGCAGGTCCCGCTCGTCGATCCTCCGGATCGAATCAAAGATCGCGGACCGACGGAGCTCTACGAGGAGCGTCCGCCCACCAATGCGGGCCTGCGCGCGACGGTGCAGGTCACCTGCCAGCCGATCCTCCCGCGCATCCCGCGCGGCGACTACGCCTACTGCCGACTCGAGACCCGGACGGACGGCTCGATCTGGCTCGTCGTGCCGGGCACCACGCCGCTCAATGTCACGGTGCGTCTCACGGCGCCAGCGGTCCCGGGCTACTCGCGGATGGACGTCACGTACAGGTACTCGACGCGCTGACGCGTCAGCGCACCACGCTGAGATCGGGGCGTTGCGTCGGGGTATGGGTGCGCACGAACACCTGACCGCGCACGGTGGTGAGGCGCTTCCACCCGGTCATGGTGCATGCCGTCACACGCGAGGCGTCGTCAGTGAGGAAGCCCAGCCGGCGCGCCGCATGCAATACGCGCAGGGGGAGGCCACCGAAGGAGGGCCGCTCCCAGATCTGCTCGGCGAGCACCTGGGGGTCCACGACGCCCGGAGCCCGGCGACGGAATTCCGCGACGGCTGCATCCACTTCCGGCACCACATCACCGGACACACCGTGGATGGGCAACTGCCACCCCTCCGACGGCGGGAGCATCGCGAGCCCGGGTGAACCCACCGCCGGATCGGGCAGGATCAACTCCGTGTCCGCCCCAGCAGGCACGAGGCCTGAGCGGATATCGGCGGTGCGGGCGGAGACATCTATCTCCGCCACCACCGGCTCGCGCAAGGGGAGCGCGACGAATCCGATGACGCGCATGGGCGGTGCGGAGTACACGCCAACGGCACCAGCTCGAGCCACCACGCGCACGTGACCCGTGGGCTCCCAGGACGTCAGGCGGTCGAGGTGAGCCGCGAGGAGGCGTCCCTCGTGCTCGGGTAGCGCTAGGACTGAGAGGGTGCTGGAGGTCGTCATCGCTTGACTCCCGGGGTCCCGTCCATGGCCCCAGCCTCTCGCTCGCGCAGGCCCGCGGCAACTCGAGTCGAGGCTGCCCGGTCAGTCGCGGGTCAGCTTGCGGTAGGTCGCCCGGTGGGGGCGAGCCGCCTCGATGCCGAGGCGCTCCACCTTGTTCTTCTCGTAGGACTCGAAGTTGCCCTCGAACCAGAACCACTGGGAATCGCCCTCGTAGGCCAGGATGTGCGTGGCAATGCGGTCGAGGAACCAGCGATCGTGCGAAGTGATCACCGCGCAGCCGGGGAACTCCAGGAGCGCATTCTCGAGCGAGCCGAGGGTCTCGACGTCCAGGTCGTTAGTCGGCTCGTCGAGCAGCAGCAGATTGCCGCCCATCTTCAAGGTGAGCGCGAGGTTGAGGCGATTGCGCTCACCGCCGGAGAGCACGCCCGCGGGCTTCTGCTGATCGGGCCCCTTGAAGCCGAAGGCCGAGACGTATGCGCGCGAGGGCATCTCGACGTTGCCGACCTTGATCCAGTCGAGGCCGTCCGAGACGACCTCCCAGACGTTCTTCTTCGGATCCAGGCCCGCACGGCTCTGGTCCACGTAGGACAGCAGGACGGTCTCACCGACCCTGATGTCACCCGAGGTCGGCAGGTCATCCTTGTCTTTGGAGTTACCCTGCGCTGCCTCGACGATCATGCGGAAGAGAGTGGTCTTACCCACGCCGTTGGGGCCGATGACGCCGACGATGCCGTTGCGCGGCAGAGTGAAGGACAGGTCATCGAGCAGAACGCGATCGCCGAATGCCTTGGTGAGGTGATCCGCCTCGACGACGACATTGCCCAGGCGCGGGCCCGGCGGGATCTGGATCTCGTCGAAGTCGAGCTTGCGCGTCTTCTCCGCCTCGGCCGCCATCTCCTCGTAGCGCTCGAGGCGCGACCGGCTCTTGGTCTGGCGGGCGCGGGCACTCGACCGCACCCACTCGAGCTCGTCGGTGAGGCGCTTCTTCAGCTTCGCATCGCGCTGACCCTCGACCTTGAGGCGGGCGGCCTTCTTCTCCAGGTAGACGGAGTAGTTGCCCTCGTAGGGATACGCGCGACCGCGGTCGAGCTCCAGGATCCACTGCGCCACATTGTCGAGGAAGTAGCGGTCGTGGGTGATGGCGATGACGGTGCCGGGGTACTTCTCGAGGTGCTGCTCGAGCCACTGCACACTCTCGGCATCGAGGTGGTTGGTCGGCTCGTCGAGCAGGAGCAGGTCCGGCTGCTGCAGGAGGAGCTTGCACAGCGCGACGCGTCGCTTCTCGCCGCCGGAGAGGACGCTGACGTCGGCATCCGGGGCGGGGCAGCGCAGGGCATCCATGGCTTGCTCGAGCTGGGAGTCGAGATCCCACGCATTGCGGTGGTCGATCTCCTCCTGCAGTTTGCCCATCTCCGACATGAGGGCATCGAAGTCGGCGTCGGGGTCGGCCATCTGGGCGGAGATCTCGTTGAAGCGATCGATCATGGCCTTGGTCTCGGCCACGCCTTCCTCGACGTTCTCCAGGGCCGTCTTGGACTCATCGAGCATCGGCTCCTGCATGAGGATGCCGACGGTGAAGCCCGGGGAGAGCAGTGCGTCGCCATTGGAGACCTGGTCGACGCCCGCCATGATCTTGAGCAGCGAGGACTTGCCCGCGCCGTTGGGGCCGACGACGCCGATCTTGGCTCCGGGCAGGAAGGACAGGGTGACGTCGTCGAGGACGACCTTGTCGCCATGTGCCTTGCGCGCCTTGCGGAGGGTGTAGATGAACTCGGCCATAGGGCCAGAGCCTAGTCAGCGAGGCTCCCGGCAGGACGGCCCGGAGGGTCACGCCCGCCGGGAGCCTCCTGGTCACGCAGCGGGCATGTGCTCGCCCGGCATCGGCTCGAAGGGCGACTGATCGACGTGCGACATGCCCCCGGCCCTCGCCAGGGCGTCTTCGACGGCGCGGCCTTCTTGATCCTGGACGGAATCGCGCTTGATGTCCAGCGCCTGTGTCGCCCCCCGGTTGAGATCAGGTCCTATGGCTGATGCCTCGATCTCGAAGTAGGTGCGCTTCTCCTGTCGACCATCGATCTCGTGCGCGCGCTCCTTGCTCTTCAGCCGACCGGTGACGATGACGGCTGAGCCCTTGCCGATCGACTCGCTGACATTGTCTGCCAGATTGCGCCAGCAGGAGACATCGATGTACGTCGTACCGCCGTCCATCCACTCCCCTGTGCTCGCATCGCGGTAGGAGTGGTTGTGCGCCATCCGGAAGTTGGTGACGCGTTGCGTGCCTATCCTGCGCAGGATGGGCGAGTTGACGAGATTTCCGGTGATCGTGATCTGATTCATCTCTCTCCTCTTCATGGGGCCGCTCGGCCCCGACATCGCGACGCTGCAGCGGGCGCGATATCCACGCCCACGCACAAGACGGATCTGGGGATAGCTGACTCCAGTCGAGACTGTGGACACCCGGTGGGACAATGACCGCTCGGGTGCCGCGGCACCCATGCGCCCGTAGCTCAATGGATAGAGCAACCGGTTTCTACCCGGTCGGTTGGGGGTTCGAGTCCCCCCGGGCGCACCCACCGGCGATCACGAAGAGGACCGCCACGGCCGTGAACGGTGCCAGGAGGACGACGAAAACCAAGATGACCGACCACTGCCCGACGAAGGTCAGGCTGATGGCCTGAAAGGCCACCGACCCCGCGATGGTCGCGATCATGAGCCAGCCGGCTTGAGTCGGCAGCGCGCGCCCCAAGGCCACGAGCGGTATCAGCGCTCCAATGAGCACGAGGAGGTTGATCGGCCCGTGAGTGTCCTCGAAGTCCCAGACCAGCCGCGCGAGCGGGATGGTCGCTACCGACGCCAGGAGCACGAGAGCCACGACCACGACGAGGGCTGGATACGCCACCCGTGGACGCACTAGCGCCAGGATGGATAGGACGAGTGGAATCACGAGCCACGCCGCCACCAAGAGTGCACCCTGCGCGCCACCCGGATCGCTGAGAATCTCGCCAGCGACGAAGAGCACGAGCATGCCGCTGAATATTGCCCCGAGCAGTATGCCGAGGATCACGAATACCTGAGCGCTTCGAGGGACGTCCGCATCGACCAGGGGATTCAGCACGCTCCCAGTGTCATCCGCGTTGTTCGAATTCCTCGAAGACCCACAGGTCACAGTCATCGAGCATGACGCCGTTATGACCAGCCATGTCCAGCACGAACGCGATGTGACTTCTGACGGCCTTGACTCCTGTCATCCCAAGGCGCTCAATGGTTGTAGTTCCGCGTACGCCTGTCCGAGGGCAATGAACGACGAGGAATGGAGCGCATAATGTCGACACCGCTTGAACCAGACCTGACTCCAGCAGCGACGCCCGAAGCCGATGTCGGTTGGACTGCCTCCGATTGGCTGGGCATGCCGGTCATCGATCGAGCGGGCGAGAAGATCGGCAAGCTCCACGACATCTACGTCGACGTGGAGACCGACATCCCGCAATTCGGCACGATCAAGGAGGGCCTATTCGGGCGCCACCTGACCTTCGTGCCTCTGGGCGGTGTCGCTGTCTCTCCCAGCGCACTCCAGGTGTCAGCGCTCAAGGAGGAGGTCGCATCCGCGCCCAACCTCGCCCTGCACGGGGAGGAACTCTCGCAGGAGGATGAATCCGCCCTCTACCACCACTTCGAGATGAACTACACGGCCATCTCGAATGACAGCGGTCGGCGACTCGCCCGTCGCTAGGCCCAGCAGAGCTCGACCAG
>JAULZJ010000259.1:0-3076 GCA_032117435.1 Candidatus Nanopelagicales bacterium
CTTTCACTGCTGAGGTCGATGTGCGCCCCGAATTCGATCTCCCCGACTACTCCGGAATCGCGGTCGAGGTCGAGGATGCCGAGGTCACCGACGACGACATCGAGGAGCAGCTGACCGGCCTGCGTGGTCGCTTCGCTTCCCTCACGCCGGTGGAACGCGCTGCGGCGGACGGCGACGTACTCCTCGTCGATCTCCAGGGCTACGAAGCGGATGGGTCATCCGTCGAGGATCTGTCAGGCCATGCGCTCTCCTACGAGCTGGGCACCGACGGCATGCTCCCCGGCTTCGACGACGCTGTCCGCGGTGCGACCGCGGGGGAGGCGCGCACCTTCGAATTCACGCCTGAGGGCGGGGAGTACGCCGGCCGCCCCCTGACGGTCAACGTCACGGTGTCGGCGGTCCGTGAGCGTGCGCTGCCCGAGGCCGATGATGATTTCGCTCAGCTGGCGTCGGAATTCGACACCATCGGCGAGCTGCGCGAGGACATTCGTACGCGCCTCGGACGCGTGCGCGTGCTCGAGCAGGGCATGCAGGCCCGGGGCAAGGTCCACGAGGCCCTGCTCGGACTGGCGGACTTCCCGCTGCCCGAGGGCGTCATCCGGCAGGAGATCGACGAGCACTTCGCCGACGGTCACGCCGGCGACGACGAGCATCGCGCCGAGGTCGAGCGCGGGGCGCGCGACGGTCTGCGCAGCCGACTCCTGCTCGACCGCATCGCCGAGGCGGAGGAGATCTCCGTCGGCGAGTCCGAGCTCTCGGCATGGCTGCTCCAGAACGCGTCGCAGTACGGCATGTCCCCGGACGCCTTCGCCCAGGCGCTGGTGCAGGCTGGCCAGCTCCCGATGGCGATCGGCGACATCCGACGGGCCAAGGCGCTCGCGGTGGTCACGCAGAAGGCACGCGTGGTCGATGCCTCGGGTCGTCCGGTCGACCTCGAGGTCCTCGATGAGGAGATCCGCACGGCGGAGGCCGACGTACAGGACTGACGGACGGCCCTACGCTCACGGCGAACACGCCCGGGCCTGGGACTACGGGGCCCGCGGCCGGCGTTAGGGTCGTCAGGCGGCTGGGGATCCAGCCGATCGAGAGGAGATTCGCGTGAGCATCGACCTGCGGACCGGCGCACCGAGCATGACCGGCTTCGGTGACATGCTCGACGAGCGACTCCTGCGCGAGCGGATCGTCTGGCTCGAGGGCGAGGTGAGGGATGAGAACTCCAACCGCATCGCCAAGCAGCTGCAGGTGCTCGCGGCCGAGGATCCCGACAAGGACATCACCCTCTACATCAATTCCCCCGGTGGCTCCATCACTGCGGGGATGGTCATCTACGACACGATGCAGCTCATCCCGAACGACGTGACCACCATCGCCATGGGGCTTGCGGCGTCCATGGGCCAGTTCCTGCTGTGCGCGGGGACAGCCGGCAAGCGGTACGCCACTCCCAACACGCGGATCATGATGCATCAGCCGCTCGGTGGCATCGGTGGCACGGCGTCGGACATCAAGATCCAGGCCGAGCAGATGCTCTTCATCAAGAAGCGCATGGCCCAGCTGATCGCCGAGCACAGCGGGCACACCATCGAGGAGATCGAGGCCGATTCCGATCGCGACCGCTGGTTCACCGCCGAGGAAGCGCGGGACTACCGCCTGATCGACCACGTCTACTCCACCTCGGCCGATGCTCCCGGAGCGTCCAAGTGAACGCCGATTCGAGCACCGAAGGAGATCGCATGCGCAGCTACCCGGGGCTCCAGGTCCCCCAGGCCCGGTACATCCTCCCGGAGTTCCGAGAGCGCCACGCCAACGGTGAGCGCGTGCACAACCCCTACACCAAGCTCTTCGAGGAGCGTGTCATCTTCCTCGGGGTGCAGATCGACGATGCATCTGCGGATGACGTCATGGCGCAGTTGCTCGTCCTGGAGTCGATGGACCCTGACCGAGATATCCAGATCTACATCAACTCACCCGGCGGCTCCTACACCGCGATGACAGCGATCTACGACACGATGCAGTTCGTCAAGCCGCAGGTCCAGACGGTCTGCCTTGGCCAGGCTGCATCGGCGGCCGCTGTCCTCCTCGCTGCGGGCACACCCGGCAAGCGCTTCGCCCTGCCCCATGCGCGCATCCTCATCCACCAGCCCTACACCGAGGGCGGGGGCCAGGCTTCCGATGTGGAGATCCAGGCCAATGAGATCCTGCGCATGCGTGACGAGATGGTCGGCATCCTGTCGCTGCACACCGGGCGCTCCGCGGAGCAGGTGGAGAAGGAGATCGAGCGCGACCGGATCCTCACGGCCGATGCGGCCAAGGAATACGGGATCATCGACCAGGTCATCTCCTCGCGCAAGGTCGCCCAGACCATCTGATTCGGGCTACCTGATGCGGCTCTCCGACGCGGGCCATGTCCGGGGCGTCCGCTACCGGCTGAACGCGCCGGGGGCGCAATCACGCCCATGCGGACCTCATCGGGGGTACCGTCGGAGACTCGAGGGGCACTCGCCTGCCCGGGATCAAGGGAGTAGCCGTGGCGCGTATCGGTGATGGGGGTGACCTCCTCAAGTGCTCCTTCTGCGGGAAGAGCCAGAAGCAGGTCAAGAAGCTCATTGCCGGCCCCGGCGTCTACATCTGCGACGAGTGCATCGACCTGTGCAACGAGATCATCGAGGAGGAGCTCAGCGACTCGGCTGACATGCCTTTCGATGAGCTGCCCAAGCCCCGCGAGATCTACGAGTTCCTCGACAATTACGTCATCGGCCAGGAGGTGGCGAAGAAGGCTCTCTCCGTCGCCGTCTACAACCACTACAAGCGCGTCCAGGCCGGGGCCAATGTGCGCGGACGCGAGGAGTCCGTGGAGTTGGCCAAGTCCAATATCCTGCTGCTCGGCCCGACAGGGTCGGGCAAGACCCTGCTCGCGCAGACGCTGGCGCGCATGCTCAATGTGCCCTTCGCCATCGCGGATGCCACCGCACTCACCGAGGCTGGATATGTCGGGGAGGATGTCGAGAACATCCTCTTGAAGCTCATCCAGGCAGCGGACTACGACGTCAAGCGCGCCGAGACGGGCATCATCTACATC
>JAULZJ010000260.1:0-11131 GCA_032117435.1 Candidatus Nanopelagicales bacterium
TCAATGTCTCGCGCGCCGAGGTCGTCGGCGTCCTCACCTACTACCACGATCTGCGCCAGTCGCCGCCGCCTGATGTGCATGTACAGGTGTGCGTGGCCGAGGCCTGCCAGTCGGTCGGCTCGCGCCAGCTCGTGAGCGACCTCGAGGCAGCGTACGGCGTCCCGCTCGGCGAGCGGATCGATGGCGTGGAGCTCTCCGCGGTCTACTGCTTGGGCAACTGCGCACTCGGACCCGCCGCCATGGTCGAGGGTCGACTCATTGGCCGTTGCGATGTCGAGCGCATCCGTGATGCCGTCGCGCTCGCGCAGGAGGTCCGCGCATGATCCGCGTCTACGTGCCGCGTGACAGTGCCGCCCGATCGGTCGGCGCCGATCAGGTCGCCGCCGCGATCGAGGCGGGCCTGCGCGACCGCGGGATCGACGCCGAGATCGTGCGCAATGGCTCGCGCGGCATGCTCTGGCTCGAGCCGCTCGTCGAAGTCGAGACTCCCGCGGGCCGCGTCGGATACGGCCCCGTGACCGTGCGCGATATAGCGGGCCTGCTGGATGCCGGCCTCGCCGAGGGCGCCGACCATGCCCTGTCCCTGGGCCTCGTCGAAGAGGTCGACTGGCTCGCCTCCCAGCAGCGCGTGACCTTCGCCCGCGTCGGCATCATCGATCCGCTCGACCTCGACGACTACCGCGCCCATGGCGGCCTGCGCGGTCTCGCCCGCGCGATCGCGATCCCACAGGAGGAGGTCGTCGCCGATGTGCTCGCCTCCGGCCTGCGGGGTCGCGGGGGAGCCGGCTTCCCCGCCGGCATCAAGTGGCGCACGGTTCTCGAGGCCGCAGGAGATGTGAAGTATGTCTGCTGCAATGCCGATGAGGGTGACAGCGGCACCTTCGCCGACCGCATGCTCATGGAGGGCGATCCCTTCACCCTGCTCGAGGGCATGGCCATCGCGGGCATCGCCACCGGGGCGACCGAGGGTCTCGTCTACGTCCGGTCCGAATACCCCGACGCCATCGCGACACTGCGGACCGCCATCGATATCGCTCGCGTTGACGGCTGGCTCGGTCCTGATGTCCTGGGCTCGGGGCGCTCCTTCGACATCCGCGTCGTCGAGGGCGCGGGCTCCTATGTCTGCGGCGAGGAGACCGCGATGCTCGAGAGCCTCGAGGGCAGGCGCGGCATGGTGCGGCCCAAGCCGCCGATCCCCGCACTCCAGGGTCTCTTCGGCAAGCCGACCCTGGTCAACAACGTGCTCACCCTCGCGGCCGTGCCGGGGATCATCGCCGACGGCGCCGCGGCATACCAAGCCCTCGGCATGGACCGCTCGCGCGGCACCCAGGTCTTCCAGCTCGCCGGCAACATCGTGCGTGGCGGGATCGTCGAGCTCGCCTTCGGGGTCACTCTCGGCGAGCTCGTCGAGGGGTACGGCGGGGGCACGCGCTCCGGGCGCCCGCTGCGGGCCGTGCAGGTCGGTGGACCCCTCGGTGCCTACCTCCCCGCGGACACCCTCGACGTGCCCATGGACTACGAGGCGCTCGCCGCTGCCGGGGGCCTCCTCGGCCACGGTGGCATCGTGGCCTTCGACGACTCCGTCGACATGGCCGCCCAGGCGCGCTTCGCGATGGAGTTCTGCGCCGCGGAGTCCTGCGGCAAGTGCACCCCCTGCCGGGTCGGCTCCACCCGAGGCGTCGAGGTCATCGACAAGATCACCGAGGGCATCGATCGGGAGCGCAACCTGGTCCTGCTCGATGATCTGTGCACCACCATGACGGACGGGTCGCTGTGCGCCATGGGCGGCCTCACCCCCCTTCCCGTGCGCAGTGCTCTGGCACACTTTCCCGAGGACTTCCACCGCAATCTCGAGGTGACGCCATGACCCTGCTCCACGAGCCCGACTACGGCACTCCGGCGTCGACCTCGCCCGAGAGCATCGACGTCATCGTCGACGGCATCCCGGTCCAGGTCCCCGTGGGCACCTCGGTCATGCGGGCGGCTGCCGAGGCGGGGGTCGGCGTACCCAAGCTCTGCGCCACCGACTCCCTGCAGCCCTTCGGCTCCTGCCGCCTGTGCCTGGTCGAGATCGACGGCAAGAAGGGCACGCCCGCCTCCTGCACCACCCCCTGCGAGCCCGGCATGGTCGTGCGCACCCAGACCCCGCGGGTCGAGGAGCTGCGACGCAATGTCATGGAGCTCTACATTTCCGACCACCCGCTCGACTGCCTCACCTGCCCGGCCAATGGCGACTGCGAGCTGCAGGACATGGCGGGAGTCGTCGGCCTGCGCGAGGTGCGCTACGGCTACGACGGCGAGAACCACCTCGACGCACCCAAGGATGAGACCAACCCCTACTTCACGTTCGACGAGTCCAAGTGCATCGTGTGCAGCCGCTGCGTGCGCGCGTGCGACGAGATCCAGGGCACCTTGGCGCTCACCATCGTCGGACGCGGCTTCGACTCCAAGGTGAGCCCCGGCGGGCGCAGTTTCTTCGATAGCGAATGCGTCTCGTGCGGTGCCTGCGTGCAGGCCTGCCCCACGGCGACACTCGAGGAGAAGTCGGTCATCGACCTCGGCATGCCCACCCGCACGGTCATGACCACCTGCGCCTACTGCGGCGTGGGCTGCTCCTTCAAGGCCGAGCTGCGCGGCGACGAGCTCGTGCGCATGGTGCCCGCCAAGGATGGCGGGGCCAACGAGGGCCACTCCTGCGTCAAGGGCCGATTCGCCTTTGGCTACGCCACGCACACGGATCGCGTGCTCACCCCGCTCGTGCGCGACTCCATCGACGAGCCCTGGCGTGAGGCGAGCTGGGAGGAGGCGATCGGCTTCACCGCCGAGCGCATCCGCGACATCCAGTCCCGCCACGGCGTCGACAGCGTCGGCGGTATCACGTCGTCGCGCTGCACGAATGAAGAAGTCTTCGTCGTCCAGAAGATGGTGCGCGCTGCCTTCGGCACCAACAACGTCGACACCTGCGCGCGCGTCTGCCACTCGCCCACGGGCTACGGCCTCAAGCAGACCTTCGGTACTTCGGCCGGCACCCAGGACTTCAAGTCCGTCGCGGAGGCCGACGTCATCATGGTGATCGGCGCCAACCCGACCGATGCGCACCCGGTCTTTGGCTCCCGCATGAAGCGGCGCCTGCGCGAGGGCGCTCGCCTCATCGTCGCCGACCCCCGCCGGATCGACCTCGTGCGCTCGCCGCACATCGAGGCCGACTACCACCTGCAGTTGCAGCCGGGCACCAATGTCGCCGTCGTCAATGCGATGGGCCATGTGGTCGCCACCGAGGGCCTGATCGATCGCGCGTTCGTCACCGATCGCTGCGATCCGGTGACCTTCGCCGCGTGGGAGGAGTTCATCCGCCAGCCGGAGAACTCACCCGAGGCCATGGAGGCCATCACCGGCGTACCCGCCGCGGAGCTCCGCGCGGCCGCACGTCTCTACGCGGCCGGCCCCAACTCCGCCATCTACTACGGCCTCGGCGTCACCGAGCACAGCCAGGGCTCCACGATGGTGATGGCGATGGCCAACCTCGCCATGGCCACGGGCAACATCGGTCGTGACGGCGTCGGCGTCAACCCGCTGCGCGGGCAGAACAACGTCCAGGGCTCCTGCGACATGGGCTCCTTCCCGCACGAACTCCCGGGCTATCGCCATGTCTCCGACGACGCGGTGCGCGAGCAGTTCGAGGCCCTCTGGGGTGCTGAGCTACGGGGCGATCCAGGTATGCGCATCCCCAACATGCTCGATGCCGCAGTCGTGGGGGAGTTCAAGGCGCTCTTCGTGCAGGGCGAGGACATCGCCCAGTCCGATCCCAACACCCAGCACGTCGAGCGGGCGCTGGAGTCGATGGAGCTCGTCATCGTCCAGGACCTCTTCCTCAATGAGACCGCGCGCTTCGCGCACGTCTTCCTCCCCGGCACTTCGTTCCTCGAGAAGGACGGCACCTTCACCAACGCCGAGCGCCGCATCAACCGCGTGCGCCCGGTCATGGCGACCAAGACCGGCAAGCAGGAGTGGCAGGTCACCTGCGACCTCAGCACAGCGCTTGGCTACCCGATGCACTACGACTCATCCAGCCAGATCATGGACGAGATCGCGGCACTCACCCCGACGTTCGCAGGTGTCTCCTTCTCCCTGCTCGACGAGGTGGGCAGCGTCCAGTGGCCGTGTAACGCCGAGCATCCGCTGGGCACTCCGATCATGCACGTGGAGGGATTCGTACGCGGAAAGGGCGCCTTCCAGGTGACCCCCTTCGTGCCGACCGATGAGCGCACCACGCGGCGCTACCCGCTCGTGCTCACCACGGGACGCGTCCTCAGCCAGTACAACGTGGGAGCCCAGACCCGCCGCACGGCGAATGTCGCCTGGCATGACGAGGATGTCCTCGACATCCACGAGTCCGATGCCGAGACCCGCGGGATCACCGACGGCACGTGGGTGACCATCGCCAGTCGCGTGGGCACGACCGTCATGCGCGCCCACGTGACCGATCGCGTGCCTCCTGGTGTCGTGTACACGACCTTCCACTTCCCTGGCAGTGGCGCCAACGTCATCACGACCGAATACTCCGACTGGGCGACCAACTGCCCGGAGTACAAGGTGACGGCCGTCGAGGTCACGCCCACCCTGCGAGGCCCCGAGGCGAGCGCTGTCGCGGCAGGCGCGGAATCGGTGCACGCGTAGCCGTGCGTACCGAGACCCTTACACGGATGGCCGCCCAGATCGCGGCCAATTGCTCCGGACTCACCGACGAGCAGGCGGTTGCCCGAATCACCCAGCATCTGCGTTCCTTCTGGACCCCTGGCATGATCGCGGAGCTCTCGGATTACGAACGCGACCACCCTGTTGACGTGGACGCGCGCGTCAGCACGGCGCTTTCCGCTCTCGTCGCCTGATTTTCCCGTAAATTCCACCTGCGGTGGCCGCGCGTGCACTTGGATGGAGTTCCGCGCAACGAAGGGAAGGTCATGGCAGCAGACGACATCGAGATCGGCGAGTCAGTCGAGATCACGGAGCTCGTGGATGAGAACGGCGCTGTGCTGGGGACGGTCGTGGACGATGTCATGGTCGTGACCAGCGAGGACGGTTCCATCGTGGAGGAGACGGTAGACGTCTTCGATGCCGATGGCCGCCTCATCGCTGAGGAGGACGTCGTCGACGTCTACGACGCAGATGGCAATCTCGTCGCCGAGGCGGGCGAGATCATCGTCGAGGGCTGAGCGCTACCGGATGGAGACGTAGTACTTGACGAGCGTCTCCTCCACATCCCAGCGGCCGTACCAGCCGCGGGGGAAGATGACGGTGCTTCCTTCGGAAATCTCCGTCACGGTGCCATCGGCATCGGTGACGCGGGCGCGCCCGGCGAGGATGATCACGGATTCCTCGTCCGGGCGGTCCACCACGGTCCAGCCGCCGGGCGTGCACTGCCACAGCCCGGTCTCGACGTTCTCCCACGTCTTGAGGATGACTCCGCTCGTCATCGGCGTGCCCGAGTCGGCGCCTGGCTTCAGGCCCCAGTCCTCGAGTCGGTCGTGCAGGGACTGCCAGGTCGATGAGACAACGGTGGGATTGGTCACGGTTCCTCCAGGTGGTTGACCGGAATCCTAGTGACTCCGGCCGCGAGGATCCTCCGCATGAGACACCCTCGCATGATGGTCATCGTCGGCATTGTCTCCGCCGTCCTTCTGGCGGCATGTGGTGGCCAGTCTGCGACGAGCGAGAGCCCCGCTTCGGAGGCCGTTTCGAATGCCTTCTCGGATCCCGAGGCCGCCTTCGCGGATCGGGAGGCGAGCGGGGAGGATCTCATCAACGCATGGTTCGGGCTGTTGGCGCTCACAGGGCGTGGAGCTGGCGAGGTCGCGACCACTCCTGAGGAAGTGGAAGCGGGTATGGCCATCGTCAGGCCCTACCTCGATCCGGCGTTCATCCTGATGCGAGCAACAGGCCCGCGGTATACGGCGGGCAACTTCGTGCCGCTTGATATCGATGACTTTGAACTGTCGGACTTCGTCGTGACCGAGCCGCGGGAGGACATCCGCGTGATTCGCTGACTTCGTCAGCCAGCCCGGAGCGACTGCGCCGGACGCGGGCGTCGTTATGGGCGCGGACAAGGCCCCGCGCATTTCGGTGTTTCAGTGGGACGATGTGCTGGGCCACTCGGTGGCGGTGAGCTACGCCAACTTCAACGGTGCCATCGCAGCGATCTGCGAGCAGGATCCCATCCCCGTGACGGGCGAAGAGCCGTCCTCCAGCGCTGAGGATGTTGCCCTGGGCACGTCCCTGGTCGAGCAGTGGCGTGACATCACGACGGGGCAGTCATCCGAAAGCTTCCTCCATGCTGCCAGCCAGATCCAACTCGCCGATGGGCAAGGGTGGCCGACAGCCGACGGTGAGCCCATCGAATGGGCGCCAGCTCAGGCCTACGACTTCGCCAACGTCGGCGTCTCGCGCGACGGCGATCTCCTCGTCGTCTCCTTCGACGCAGTGGTGAGCGACCTCGTCATGGAAGGTGATGAGTATCGCGACACGGCGTCCCCGCGCCTGCTCACGTATCTGCTCAGCCCGGAGGGGAGGTGGGAGCTCATCGCCCTGGCGAATTTCTCGGTGCCCCAGGGCATCCCCGCGGATGTCGACTGCGTTTCGCTGGGCTCCTGAGACCACGCATCTGAGCCGCCTGGCAGGATAGGGCGGCGCGCCTCCGTAGCTCAGTGGTAGAGCAACCGCCTTGTAAGCGGTAGGTCGTCAGTTCAATCCTGACCGGGGGCTCTTACCCGACGAACGTCAGTCGATCGTGCAGGGCCAGGTGACGGTCGTGCGCGGCTCGGGGACCTCCGGTCCGTCGAGGTAGGTCTCCCAGGGCGCTCCCGTCGGGCGATGTCCCGACGACGACAACCACGCCTCGATCGCCTGGTACGCCGCGGCGACGTCGGAATATGCCCCGACATGCGTCGTGACGGCCGCCGTGCCCCCCGGGAGGGTGATGGTGTGGACGTCACCGTCGAGATCGAGGTCCGCCGGGCAGGGGAAACCTGCCTCGATACGGAATCCGCCGTCCACCCGGTCGTAGCGGGCGAAGGGCTTGCCATCGACGGGGATGGCCGCGCGTGCCAGGGCGCCCAGCACCGAGTCGAATGCCTCGGCCAGGAAGGGTCCGACCTGGTCGACAGTGCACATGCGCGAGAGGACCGCCGCATGCTGGGACTCGATCTGCACCGTGTGAACGTCGTAGGTCATGCCTCGATCGTCCCACAGTCTTTGGGAGCGCTGGCGCCCCCTTGACCGACATACTGGCCGCCAGCGCGGCCGAGTGGCCACGCGTGAGGGGAAAGCCATGACCTTCTTCGTCATTCCGTGGATCGTCCTCGTTGTGGGCACGGGGATCAGCATCTTGATTGATCGTCACCCCCGTCGCCGCACGACACCACGAGTCGTCGAGATCGCACTTCTGTGGACCGTCGTGTGGTTCGCCGTGTGGGGACTTATCGGCGTTGCAGGGCATATCGGACCCAACTCCGGAGCCGTGGCCGAGTCGATCGGCTATGCCCAGAGCATGTTCCAGTGGGAGGTGGGCTTCGGAGACCTGGCCTTGTGCGTGCTCGGCATCGGCTCCTTCTGGTTCCGCGACAGGTGGCTCACCGCGGGGGTCGTGGCGTTGGCGATCTCCTATTGGGGCGACGCCATCGGGCACATCATGGAGTACTACGGCCAGGGCAATGACGCGCCCAACAACACCTGGGCCATCCCTAGCGATATCGCGCAGCCCCTCGTCGCAATCGTGCTGCTCATCCTCTACCGGCGAGGTCTGGGCCGACTGCCAGCAATGCCGAAGCACGGGGTGGTGGGGGAGACAGCGAAGGCGCCTGCGGCATGACCGTGCCAGGCGACGCAGCGGCTAGAACAGCCCCACCACGGTGCCGTCGATGAGGTTGATCTTCTCCGCGGAGGGCACCCGAGGCAGGCCGGGCATCGTCATGATGTCGCCGCAGACCACGACGACGAACTCCGCTCCGGCCGACAGGCGCACCTCGCGCACGTCGAGGCTGTGGCCTGTCGGTGCGCCGCGCAGTGCTGCGTCGGTGGAGAAGGAGTACTGCGTCTTGGCGATGCAGACCGGCAGCTTGCCGAAGCCCATGTCCTGAAGCTCGCGCAGCTGTGTGCGGACCTTGGAGCTCGCGGTCACCTCGTCTGCCCGGTAGACGCGTGTGGCAAGGGCCTCGATCTTCTCCCAGAGGGTCGCTTCGTCGGGGTAGACGAAGGTCACCTCGCTGGGCTGCTCGCACAACTCGACAACCGCACGAGCGAGATCCTCCGTGCCCGCGCCGCCGTCGGCCCAGTGAGTCGCGAGCACGACCTGAGCACCCGCATCAGCAACGAGTCGACGGAGAAGGTCGACCTCGGCGTCCGTGTCGGAGGTGAAGTTGTTGATGGAGACGACGACGGGCACGCCGTAGACATCGCGGACGTTCTCGATGTGCCTCTGGAGATTGACGATGCCCTTCTCGAGTGCGCCGAGGTCCTCGTCCGTGATGGTCTTGAGGTCCGCGCCACCGTGGTACTTCAGTGCCCGAATGGTCGCGACGATCACCGCGGCGGACGGGCGCAGGCCGGACTTGCGGCACTTGATGTCGATGAACTTCTCCGCACCCAGGTCGGCGCCGAAGCCGGCCTCCGTCACGACGTAGTCGGCGAGCTTCATCGCACCCTGGGTCGCGACGACCGTGTTGCAGCCGTGTGCAATGTTGGCGAATGGGCCGCCGTGCACGAAGGCTGGCGTGTGCTCGAGGGTCTGCACGAGATTGGGCTGGAAGGCGTCCTTGAGGAGCACGGTCATGGCTCCGTCGGCATTGAGATCGCGGGCGCGGATCGGCTCCCTTTCGCGGTTGTAGGCCACGATGATGTTGCCCAGGCGCTGCTGGAGGTCCTCCAGCGATGTGGCGAGGCAGAAGATCGCCATGACCTCCGAGGCCACGACGATGTCGAAGCCGTCCTCGCGCGGGTAGCCGTTGGCGGGACCACCGAGGCCGACGACGATGTCGCGTAGCGCGCGGTCGTTCATGTCCATGACGCGCTTCCATGTCACGCGACGCACGTCGATGCCGAGCACGTTGCCGTGATGCACGTGGTTGTCGATCAGCGCGGCCAGCAGGTTGTTGGCCAGGCCGATCGCGCTGAAGTCGCCGGTGAAGTGGAGGTTGATGTCCTCCATAGGCACGACCTGGGCGTAGCCGCCGCCGGCTGCACCGCCCTTCATGCCGAAGACCGGCCCGAGCGAGGGCTCGCGCAGGCAGATCATGGCGTCCTTGCCGATACGCCGGAGCCCGTCGCCGAGGCCGACCGTGGTCGTGGTCTTGCCCTCGCCCGCCGGGGTGGGGCTGATGGCTGTGACCAGGATGAGGTGCGAGCCGGGGCGCTCCGGCAGCGAGTCGAGCCAGGCGTTGGAGACCTTGGCCTTGTAGTGGCCGTAGGGCTCCAGGGCCTCCTGGGGGATACCCAGCGTTGCCGCAACCTCCGAGATGGGATTCATCTCGGTGGCCTGGGCGATCTCGATATCGGTGGGCATTGCTATCCCTTCGCTGCGCGTACAGCTTCGACGAGGGCGGGCATGACGGTCGCGGCATCGCCGATGACGGCGTAGTCGGCGAACGACATGATCGTCGCGTCGGGGTCGGTATTGATGGCGATCATGGTCTTGGCGTTCTTGCACCCGGCGATGTGCTGGGTCGCGCCGCTGATGCCCACGGCGATGTAGAGGTCGGGGGCGATCTTGGTGCCGGTCTGGCCGACCTGCTCGGCATGCGGGCGCCAGCCGGCCGAGGTGACGACGCGCGAGCAGCCAACGGCGCCGCCGAGCAGCTCAGCGAGCTCCTCCAGGGGGCCGAAGCCGCCCTCGCCCACCCCGCGACCGCCGGAGACGACGACCTTGGCCTCGGCGAGGCTGACGCCACCGCCGCCACCGCCGACTCGATCGACGACGCGCACGGCGAGGTCGGCATCGGTGAGCTCGGGGGAGAACTCCACGACGGCGGCGGGGCCGGAGCCCGTGACAGGGTCGGCCGCGAAGGCGTGGAGCGCGGTCGATGCAATGAGCATCGGCGCGTGCACGCGTGCGTCCTCCAGGACGTTGCCGGCCCAGCGATTGCGCGTCACCGTGGAAACGCCGTCGCCCAGCGCGATGGCCGTGCAGTCGGCGGCGAAGGGCTCGTCGAGGATCGCCGAGGCGTGCGCGAGGACCTCATTGCCACGCGGCGAGCCGACGGCGAGTACGGCGGCAGGCGCGATCTGCCGCGCCATCTGCGCGACGGCGCGGCCGGATGCCATGGGGGTGTAGTCGGCGATGCGCGGATCCACGGCGACATGGGTCGTCGTGACGCCGAACTCGCCGAGGCGTGCTGCCGCGGTGACGGCGTCGGCACCCACCATGACGGCCTGCACATCGGCATCGAGGCCGCGCGCGGCCGCGACGGCCTGCAGCGAGAACTCGTCGAGGACCCCGCGATCGTGATCGACGTAGACGAGGATCATGTGAGAACTCCGATCTCCTTGAGGACTTCGACGATCTGGGGAGCAGCCTCGGCACCGCTGCCGAGGACCTTGGCGCTGCTGGTCTCTTGCGGGGGCAGGCCGAGCTTGACCTTCTCCATGCGGGCCGGACGCGACTGCGGAGTGACCGAGTCAAGCGGCTTCTTGCGAGCCTTGATGCGGCCGGGCACCGAGGGGTAGCGGGGGATGTTGACCCCGTCCTTGACCGCGATCACCGCGGGCAGGGTGACCTCGTAGACCTCGCGCTCGGAGCCGACGACGCGCTCGCAGCGCGCGACACCGCCCTCGACGCTCAGGCCTTTGACGTTTGTGACGATCGGCCAGCCGAGGGCGTGCGCGATGCGCACACCGACCTGGTAGCCCGACGCATCCGCCGACTCCGTGCCGAGGATGACGGCGTCGAAGCTGGTCTCGTCAGCCGTGATCGCGGCGGAGAGAGCGGCTGCGGTGGCCTGGCCGTCCCAGTCGGCGCCGTCGGTCTCGAGCAGCACGCCGCGGTCGACGCCCACCGCCATGACCTCGCGGATCTGCTCCGCCGAGTCGGCGGTGCCGAGGGAGAACGCGGTCACCGACCCGTCACCCTCGGCGAGCTGGACGG
>JAULZJ010000261.1:0-29555 GCA_032117435.1 Candidatus Nanopelagicales bacterium
CCGTGGAGTTCATGCTCAGCGATCCATGGATCGCCTTCCTCGCACTCGGCTCCGTCGTGCTGTGCGTGACAGGTGCCGAGGCCCTCTACGCCGACATGGGGCAGTTCGGTCGTCGACCCATTCGCGTTTCATGGTTCGTCATCGCGGCTCCCGCGCTCTACTTGAACTACCTGGGACAGGGAGCGCTGGTCCTGCGGGATCCGGCGGCCGTGGACAGCCCCTTCTACCTCCTCGTGCCGGCTGCACTCCAGCTGCCGATGGTCCTGCTTGCGACGATGGCCACACTGATCGCCTCCCAGGCCGTCATCTCAGGTGCCTTCTCGATGACCCAGCAGGCGATTCGGCTCGGATACCTGCCGCGGATGACCGTGGTGCATACCTCAGCATCCGAGCGCGGTCAGGTATACGTGCCCTTCGTCAATTGGCTGTTGGCCATCGCGGTGATCGGACTCGTGCTCGGCTTCCGCGATTCATCGAATCTGGCCTCGGCGTACGGCATCGCCGTTACCGGCACGTTCGTCATCACGACGTGCCTCATCGCGGTGGTGGCACGAAGGCGCTGGCGGCTGCCGCTGTGGGCGGTAGTACCCGGACTGGTCGTATTTCTTGCCATCGACGGTGCGTTCTTTGCCGCAAACCTGACGAAATTTGACCACGGTGGCTGGTTCCCGCTAGTCGCAGCAGCCATCATCTTCGCAACCCTGGCCATCTGGCGATGGGGATCCATGCGACTCGAGCGCCAACTCGACCAGCGCATCGTCTCGATGTCGGATCTATCCGAGTGCGTGAATGCTCCGGGTGTCATGCGCACGGATGACGCGACCGTCTACGTCACGATCGAGGAAGGCCTTCCCTATGCCCTCATCCATCAGGCCCATCTCATGCACGTCGTCTCGTCGAGGGTTCTCATCCTGCGCCTTCGCACGGCGGACGTGCCGAGGGTCGAGCCGTCGAGTCGTCTGACCGTCAGCGATTTGGGTGGTGGGATCCTCGACGCCGAGTTGCTCACCGGCTTCATGCAGCGGGCCGATCCTGCCGGGGCGGTTGCCGAGATCGCCCGGACCGATCCGGGAATCGATCCCGCGCACTGCCGCTACGCCTTCTATTCCCTGCATCCGGAGGTGACGGTTCGAGCCCCTCTGCGCTGGCTCGCAGCGGAGGCATTCGTCCTGATGCAGCGCAATGCCACGGACGTCCAGAGGTTCTACGGCCTGCCGCCCGACCGAGTCATCGATCTGGGCCGCGTAGTGCCGCTGTGAGCGGGTCTAGGAGGCGGTGGGCGTCGAACTCATGTCGGGTGCTGCCGTCGAATCGCTCGTAGCGGCGGGTGACGGTGCGCATCCCGGGCCGCTCGGCGACGGAGACGGTGCAGCGAGGGCTGCGTCCACCTCTGATTGCGGAGCGACAGCGGTGTACGCCGCACCGAGTGCCGTGTCGATCGTCGCGTCCTTGCGGCCGTCGTCGACGAGTTCGGCACCGGGGAGGTAGAAGGCCATGAGCCTTGCAGCCTGCTCACCCGAAGGTCCATGGCGGATCTCCGCAACGCCGGCGACGGTCTTGGCGAGCGGATCGTTGTCGATCACGCCGATGAGGAAGCCGCGCACCTGGAGCTCCTCAGCAGTGGCGGCGGCGAGGCCGGTGCGATCGGTGGCGTTGTAGACGTTGGTGGTGACCTGCGACGGGCTTGGCAGCCCGGCTCCAGGAGTGACGGTGACCGTGACGCAAGGCTCGGGCTCGGGGGCCGAGGTGGTGGCTTCACCTGTCGGCGCTGTCGTGCTGCCGGCATCTGTGCCGCCGGAGCCCTGGATGATCCGTGAGAGGCCGTAGCCCGCCCCGAAGAGGATCACCATGCCGATCACGACGAGGACGACGGCCACGACGGGGCTCTGCCGCCGGCGGTGACGGGCGCTGGACCGGGGGCCGCCGCTGGGAACGCTCATCGAGCCTTTCCTCCTGGAGAGATCAGCGCGGGTGGCGTCGATGCCCCCCGCACTTTGAGGTCAGTGTAGGTCGGGGTGCGCCGTGAGTCGTGCCGCAACGCGGCACATGACGAAACCGTGATGTTGGTCGCTGGCGACCCATCCGGCGGACCGCGCCGGGGTGGCACAGACTGCCTTGGGTACCCTCGGCGGCGGAGGATTCGCCTAGTGGCCTAGGGCGCACGCTTGGAAAGCGTGTTGGGAGAAATCCCTCAGGGGTTCAAATCCCCTATCCTCCGCGCTTCGCCGGACGCCCGGCTGACCATCGCGTCGGCCGGGCATCCGCATCCCGAGGCCAGGATCTGCGAGACGGGCGGCATACACTCATGCCCGACCCCCCGTGCGGCGTCACCCCACTGAATCCCCCAGGGCCGGAAGGCAGCAAGGGCAGGTGGGCTCTGGCGGGTGTGCGGGGGGTCCCCGACGTCATGGGGCCGGACTAGGGTGACCGGGTGTCCACGGCTCTCTACCGCACCTACCGGCCCGGAAGCCTGGCCGATGTCGTGGGCCAGCAGCATGTGACCGAGCCGCTCTCCCGGGCGCTCGCCAATGACCGTGTCCACCACGCCTATCTGCTTTCCGGGCCGCGCGGGTGCGGCAAGACCTCGACGGCTCGGATCCTGGCGCGCTCGCTCAATTGCGAGCAGGGACCCACTCCCGAGCCATGCGGTGCCTGCCAGAGCTGCATCGACCTCGCTCCCAATGGTCCCGGCTCCATCGACGTCATCGAGCTGGACGCCGCGAGTCACGGGGGTGTCGATGACACCCGCGAGCTCCGCGAGAGGGCGATGTTCGCCCCAGTGGCGTCGCGCTACAAGGTCTACATCGTCGACGAGGCACACATGGTGACCACTGCGGGATTCAATGCCCTGCTCAAGCTGGTCGAGGAGCCGCCGGAGCACGTGCGCTTCATCTTTGCCACCACCGAGGCCGACAAGGTCATCCCGACGATCCGCTCACGCACATTCAATTACGCCTTTCGGCTCGTGCCGACCCGCGTCCTCCAGCAGCACCTCGCCTATGTCTGCGCGGAAGAGGGCGTCCCTGCGGATCCGGCAGCCCTAGCCCTGGTGGCGCGCAGTGCCGCGGGAAGCGTGCGCGACGCCCTCTCGATACTGGGGCAGCTCATTGCGGGCTCCGGGCCGGAGGGCCTGACCCACGACGATGTGGCCGCGCAGCTGGGCGTGACCGATCAGGCGCTGCTCGATGACACCGTCGATGCGATCGCGACGGGGGAGGGCGCCCGGCTCTTCGCCGTCATCGACCGAGTGATCGACGCCGGTCATGATCCGCGCCGCTTCGCGACCGACCTCCTGCAGCGTCTTCGCGATCTCATCGTCCTGTCGGCGATTCCTGGCGACGAAGCGCTGGCGATCCTCGATGCCCCCGACTCCGAGATCGAGGCGATGCGCCGGCAGATCGGTGCACTCACCCTCGCGGAGTTGTCACGCGCGGCCGACCTGGTGAGCGATGGCCTCACCCAGCTCCGTGGTGCGACCGCCCCGCGCCTGCACCTCGAACTCCTGGCCGCGCGTCTGTTGCTCCCGTCGGCCGACTCCAGCACCGCGGGTCTTGCCGTGCGCGTGGATCGATTGGAGCGCGGAGCGCCTACGCCGCATCCTGCGACATCGGCGCCCGTGCCGGCTGCATCCGCACCAGCCCCCGACAAGCCCACGCCAGCGCCCGCCAAGCCCGCACCGCCTCCCGCCGAGCCCACGGCCCCACCACCGGCAGAGACTTCGGCCCCGCCCCCGCGGCTATCGGCCGTGCTCGCGAGCCAGTCGGAGCCCGCCGCCGGCCAGGATGCGGATCGGGCTCAGGAGGTGGCGGCACCGCCGTCAGACGACTCGACCTCGAGCCTCGCCGATGTGACCACGATGTGGCCCGCGATCCTCGAGGCCCTGAAGTCCATGTCGCGCGTGGCCTGGATGGTCTTCAGCGATTCGCGTCCCCTGTCACTCGACGCGGGGGTCCTCGCCGTGGGCGTGCCCGAGGAGAGCAAGGTGCGCAACGCACGCGCCAGCGGGCACGCTGAGCGACTCCGCCAGGTCATCATCGACGTGATGCATGCCGATGTGCAGGTCGATGTAGTCGCGACAGGTTCGGCTCCGGCACCCGCCGCGACTGAGACAGCGACCCCGGATGAGCCAAGCCTCGATGACTCCGACAGCGATGATGATGTGAGCGGCGAGGTGCTCGCGATGCGCGAACTCGGTGCGACGGTCATCGGCGAGATAGAGCAGGGCTGATATGTACGACGGCGTCATAGCCGACCTCATCGACGAGCTCGGGAGGCTCCCCGGTATCGGCCCGAAGAGCGCTCAGCGACTGGCCTTCCACATCCTCCAGGCCGAACCAGCTGACGTGCGGCGCCTCGCCGAAGTGCTCGTCTCGGTCAAGGAGCGCGCGCGCTTCTGCACCATCTGCGGGCACGTCACCGAGGAGGAGGAATGCCGCATCTGCCGGGATCCGCGCCGCGACCCGCATTCTCTGTGCGTCGTCGAGGAGTCGCGCGATGTGATCGCGATCGAGCGCACCGCCGAGTATCGCGGTCGCTACCACATCCTCGGCGGCGCGATCAGCCCCATCGATGGCGTGGGCCCGGATGACCTGCGCATTCGTGAACTCATGCAGCGCTTAGCCGACGGTCAGATCACCGAGGTCATCATCGCGACAGATCCCAATCTTGAAGGCGAGGCCACGGCGACATACCTCGCCCGCATGCTCGCCCCGCTCGACCTCGAGGTCACGCGCCTGGCGAGCGGCCTGCCCGTTGGTGGGGACCTCGAGTATGCCGACGAGGTGACGCTGGGTCGAGCCTTCGCCGGTCGCAGGCGCGTCGAGGGCTAGTCGGGACCGGGTAGCTTCGGCACCTACACCCTCGAGGTGACCGTCGAGCCGACTGCCCGCTTCATCCCCGACGGTGCCACCCGCGTGCGCGCGGAGGTCGATCGTGTCGACGCCGAGGCCGTGATCAACACCACCGACTTCATGGAGCTCAGCGAAGGCGGTCAACTCCTCTTCGTCGACTGAGGGTGCGGGTAGCCACGCGCTGGATGCTGGCTAGACTGGCGCTTCCGCCGTTGGTGCCCGCCCCGTCGGGGGCGGCCGGTGTGCTGTCCAGGAGCCGATGTGGGCCTCGTCGTGCAGAAGTACGGCGGCTCCAGCGTCGCTGACGCTGAGAGCATCCGACGGGTGGCTAGGCGCATCGTGGCTACGCATCGCGCAGGCAATGGCGTGGCGGTCGTTGTATCCGCCATGGGAGACACCACGGATGAGCTACTCGACCTCGCCGAGCAGGTCTCGCCGGCGCCCCCGGGACGCGAACTCGACATGCTGCTCACCGCCGGCGAGCGCATCTCCATGGCCCTCCTCGCTATGGCCATCACCGATCTCGGCGAGGAGGCACGCTCCTACACCGGTTCGCAGGCCGGTCTCATCACGGACTCTTCGCATGGCGCCGCGCGCATCATCGACGTGACACCCGGTCGCATCCAGGAGGCCCTGGCCGCGGGTGCCATCCCGATCGTGGCGGGCTTCCAGGGTGTTGCCCAGGACACCAAGGACATCACCACGCTGGGCCGCGGCGGCTCCGACACCACCGCCGTCGCCCTTGCCGCTGCCCTGGGTGCCGACGTCTGCGAGATCTACACCGACGTCGATGGAGTCTTCAGCGCCGATCCCCGCGTCGTCCCGCGGGCCCGCCGGTTGGACGTGGTCACCTACGAGGAGATGCTCGAGTTGGCCGCGGCGGGCGCCAAGGTGCTCCACCTGCGGTGCGTCGAATACGCCCGTCGCTTCGCCCTGCCTATCCACGTGCGTTCGTCCTTCTCGGATCGCGAAGGCACCCTCGTCCTGTCCGAAGCCGCGATCGCGGCTCGAATCGCTGCGGGAGACACCATGGAGCAACCGATCATCTCCGGCGCGGCCGCCGACCTCAACGATGCCAAGGTCACCGTGATCGGCGTTCCCGACCGACCCGGCGAGGCTGCGGCTATCTTCAGCGCCCTCGCTGATGCCGGCATCAACATCGACATGATCGTGCAGAACGTCTCCGCCGCGTCGACCGGACGCACCGACGTCACCTTCACGTGCCCGCAGGGGTCGGTGGGCAGGGCCACGAGCGCCCTCGAGGCCGTGCGGGCGCAGATCGGCTTCGAGGATCTCCTCACCGATGAGGGCATCGCCAAGATCTCCCTCGTCGGCGCGGGGATGCGCTCCCACCCGGGTGTCTCGGCGACCTTCTTCAAGTCGCTGGCGGATGCCGGCGTGAACGTCGAGATGATCTCGACCTCGGAAATTCGCATCTCGGTGGTCACGCGGGCCGATGTCGCCACGCAGGCTGTCCAGGCCCTGCACACGGCCTTCGGTCTCGATGCCGACGGCGAGGCCGTCGTCTACGCCGGGACCGGCCGCTGATGGGCGCATCCGATCTCACCATTGCGGTCGTCGGCGCCACTGGGCAGGTCGGTGGTGTCATGCGTCGCCTGCTCGAGGAGCGCAACTTCCCGGTCGGACGGATGCGCTACTTCGCCTCCGCACGCTCAGCGGGTACGACCCTGCCCTGGAAGGGCCAGGACATCGTGGTCGAGGACGTCGCCACGGCCGATCTCAGCGGTATTGACATCGCACTGTTCTCGGCGGGTGGCTCCACCTCCAAGGAATATGCGCCGCGCTTCGCCGAGGCGGGAGCGACCGTCATCGACAACTCCTCGGCCTGGCGCATGGATCCCGACGTTCCGCTGATCGTCAGCGAGGTCAATCCCGAGGCCATCGATGAGGTCCGCAAAGGCATCATTGCCAACCCCAACTGCACGACCATGGCGGCGATGCCCGTGCTCATGCCCCTGCATCGCGAGGCCGGGCTCACGCGCCTCGTCGTCAGCACCTTCCAAGCCGTCTCCGGCAGCGGACTCGCCGGAGTGGAGGAGCTCGACACTCAGATCCGCGCCGTCATCGACGGCGATGTCACCACCCTCGTCCATGACGGATCGAGTCTGACCTTCCCCGAGCCCAGCAAGTACGTCCGCACCATTGCCTTCGACGTCATCCCGATCGCGGGCTCGATCGTCGACGATGGCCTCGGCGAGACGGACGAGGAGAAGAAGTTGCGCAACGAAAGCCGCAAGATCCTCGGCATCCCGGACCTGTTTGTGTCCGGCACCTGCGTGCGCGTGCCGGTCTTCACCGGTCACTCCCTCGCGATCAATGCTGAGTTCGCGCGGCCGATCTCCGCCGAGCGCGCCACCGAGGTCTTGGCGAGTGCCGCAGGCGTAGAACTGAGCGACGTGCCCACGCCCCTGCAGGCGGCGGGGGCGGATCCTTCCTTCGTCGGCAGGATCCGCCCCGATGAGGGGGTCCCCGAGGGGCGCGGTCTGGCGATGTTCGTGAGCAACGACAACCTGCGCAAGGGTGCGGCGCTGAATGCTGTGCAGATCGCGGAACTGCTGGTCCGCGACTGAGCGAGGCAGCCACAAACGGCGTTGGGCCCGGATCATTGGATCCAGGCCCAACATGCGTCGGGGTGGCGGGATTTGAACCCACGACCTCTTCGTCCCGAACGAAGCGCGCTACCAAGCTGCGCCACACCCCGAGGGAGCCGAAGGAGTCTATCCCCTCGCGGTGAGGGTCAGGAGCGTGGCCTCGGGCGGACAGGCAAAGCGGATCGGTGCGTATGGCGACGTGCCGAGGCCCGCCGAGACATGCAGTGCCATGTCGGGTCGATCGTGCGGTGCGAATTCCATTAGTGGGCGTGGGTGGGCCGACAGCCCACGCGCGCGAGAGCGGTCGAGGTCGCAGTTGGTGACGAGTGCCCCCACGCCGGGGAGGCGCACCTGGCCGCCATGGGTGTGGCCCGCCAAGGCGAGGTCCACGCCGTCGGCGGCCAAGGCGTCGAGCACGCGGAGGTAGGGCGCATGCGCGATGCCCACGGTGAGATCGGCATCGGGATCGGCGGAGCCCGCCACCATGGCGTAGTCGTCCCTTTCGATGTGCGGATCATCCACGCCGCGCACCTCGATCACGCGATTGCCTGCGGTGAGCATGCGTCGCTCATTGGGTAGGTGCACCCAGCCGGCATCGGTCAGTCGGGTGACGAGCTCCGGCCACGGCAGCTCTGGACGATCCGGATGCACGTCCGACGGCCCGGCGAAGTACGCCAGGGGGTTGATGGGCCGCGGCGCGAAGTAGTCGTTGCTGCCGAGCACGAAGGCACCGGGCACGTCGAGCAGGGGCTCGAGGGAGGCGACAACGGGGTCGACTGCCTCCGGATGGGCCAGGAAGTCCCCGGTCACCACCACGAGGTCGGGTCGCAACTCGGCGAGACCGGACACCCAGTCCTGAAGCCGACGGCGACGAGGAGTCATGTGCAGATCCGAGAGATGTAGCACGCGCATGGAAGCCTGACCGGGTCCGAGCGCGGGGCTCTCTACGCGGCGCAGGCGGTACGACGCCGCCTCGGCCCGCGCGTATGCCAGCCCGGCCATGCCCATGAGGGCACTAGCGCCGAGGGCTGCGCGGGTCAGGGACTTCACCGGAGGAGTGTCCCACCCGCCCGATGGGCGAGGATGGGCCCATGAGCACCCTCAAGGACAAGCTGCAGTCAGACCTCACCGATGCCATCCGCGCCCAGGACGAACTCACCATGGCCACCCTGCGGATGGCTCTCACGGCCATCACCAACGCCGAGGTCTCTGGGAAGGAGGCTCGGGAGCTCAGTGACGACGAGATCGTGCTGGTCTTGACCAGCGAGGCCAAGAAGCGGCGCGAGGCGGCAGAGTCCTTCGATGGTGCGGGTGCGACTGAGCGCGCGGACCGCGAGCGCGATGAGCTGAGTGTCCTTCAGCGCTACCTGCCTGAGCAGCTCAGCGAGGATGAGATCGCTGCGATCGTCGCTGGCGCTGTCTCTGCGGTGGCAGCGGAGGGCCAGACCGGACCTGCCGCGATGGGCGCTGTGATGAAGATCGTGACCCCTCAGACGCGCGGTCGTGCTGACGGCGGCCAGGTGGCCGCACTCGTCAAGTCCGCGCTGACATAGCGCGAGCGGCCGATCAACCCGGCTCGGTCGGCTCCGGCTCAGGGGCGGGCGTCGGCTCCGGGGTGGGCTGGGGTGTTGGCTGCGGGGTCGGTTGGGGGGTCGGCCCTGGAGTCGGCCGCGGTCCAGGTCCCGGAGTTGGTTTGGGTTCCTTGGACTTCTCGGGCTTGGGTTCCTTGGACTCCTCGGGCTCGGGCAGCGCGAAGGGGATGTAGACCGGTGAGGGCCCGACTCCGCGCACGGGCCCGACACCCCAGTCGTTGAAGAGCTCGAAGGCCTTGGGTGCGAGATTGGCGTGCGCCGCGATCATCGACTCGCGCCAGATGGGACCGGGGATCTGCCCGCCGGTGACGTAGGAGTAGAACTGACCGTTGATCGTGACGTTCGTCATCGGGTAGGCGAAGCCGCCACGCGGGTCACCGACCCACACCGCCGCTGCGACCTGCGGGGTGAAGCCCGCGAACCAGATCGCAGCATTCTCGTTGGTGCTACCGGTCTTGCCAGCCGCGGGACGATCCGGCAGCGACATCGCCGCGCCGGTGCGCCCATTGAACGGACCGTCGATGACGCTGGTGAGGACACCCGTTACAGCATCGGCGACATTGCGGGAGACCACCTCGCGACAGCGGGGATCGGGAACGTCAATCTGCTTGCTGTAGCGGTCGGTAATCTCGAGCACGACTCGCGGCGCGCAGTAGTTGCCGTGGTTGGCGAAGGCGGCGTAGGCGCCGGCCATCGACAGGGGGCTGACCTCCATGGTGCCCAGGGAGAACGTCGGGACGCGCAGGAGCGCGTCGCCCGTGGCCAGGCGCACCCCCATCTCCTCGGCGATCTCGGCCTGGCGGCACAGGCCAAAGCGCTCGGCTAACGTGACGAAGTAGGTATTCGTGGAGAACGCCGTCGCCTGAAACATGTTCAAGAACCCCGCTGACCCGGAGTTGCGGACGGTAACCGGCTGGAATGGCGTGCCGTCCGTGCAGTTGACGAAGTTCTCGAAGGTCTTGGGATTGGGTGCGTCGATACCCTCAGTTGGCGAGAATCCCTGCTCGAGCGCCGCCGCGAGCGTGAACACCTTGAAGGTCGATCCGGCCTGCATGCCGATCGTGCCACCGAAGGCCTGATCGACGTTGTAGTTGTACGTCGTCTTGCCGCGACCCTTGAGCCCCCAGTCCCGGTTCTGCGCCATGGCGATGACGTTGCCGGTGCCCGGCTCCACCAGAGTGATCGCGGCCGCGCGCTGACTGGGGTCCTTGGTGGGGATGTATGAGGTCACGGACTTCATTGCCGCGTCCTGCACATCTGGGTCGAGCGTCGTGCGAATGGTGAGTCCGCCACGTCGCAGGAGTGCCTCGCGCTCGGTGAGCGTCGCACCGAAGGCCACGTCCGCCTTGATCATCCGGATGACGAAGTCGCAGAAGTACGGGGCATAGGACGACGTGCAGCCGTTGGGCTGCACGGAGGGATCCAGGATGCCCTCTATCGCGACCCGGGAGGCAGCACTTGCCTGCACGAGGGTGATGAATCCGGCCTGGGCCATCTCACCGAGGACGAGGTTGCGGCGCTTCTCGGCCAGGTCGGGATTGCGCGTGGGATCGAATGCGGTCGGCTGCTGCACGATGCCCGCCAGAGTGGCACTCTCCACCAGATCGAGCTCCGCGGCAGGCTTCGAGAAGTAGCGCCGCGCCGCGGCCTCCACGCCGTACGCCCCAGCTCCGAAGTAGACGATGTTGAGGTAGCGCTCGAGGATCTCTTGCTTGGAGTAGCGCCGTTCGAGCGCGAGTGCGTATCGGATCTCGCGGAGTTTGCGCGATGGCGTGCGTGCACGGGCTGCTTCGAGTTCTTCCTCGTTGGTCGCGCTGGCGATGAGGAGGTTCTTCACATACTGCTGCGTGATAGTCGACCCGCCCTGGGTGCTGCCGCTCTGCGTGCTGTTGGCGACGATGGCGCGCATCGTGCCGCGCAAGTCGATGCCCGGGTGCTCGAGGTAGCGAGCGTCCTCCACGGCGACAATGGCTTGCCGCATGATCGGTGACACCGCGGAGAGGGGCACCTCGACACGATTCTGGTAGTAGATCGTGGCCATGACGGAGCCGTCCGCCGCCAGGATGACCGAGCGCTCGGGCAGGTCGGGTGCGTCGAGTTGGGATGGCAGGGACTCGAAGCTATCGATCGCGCCACGCGTCAGGAGCCCGGTTGCTGCCGCGACCGGGAGCACCATGGCCGCTGCCACCGCCCCGGCGACGAGTGCGACGAGGAGGAAGACACCCAGGCGTCCCAGTGCGGCGACAGGGCGAGACGCCGAGCCGGGCTCGGGGTGGGGCTCGCTCACGGGACTCCTCGGGGATGACGTGCGCTACCAGGGTAGGCGAGGCTGGGACGGGAGTCCTGTCTCGTGACGGGCAGGATTTCGGTAAAAATAGTACCTAATAACTAATCAATATAGGCTAGAAAGGACCTGTCTGACCACCGATGACCGGCGTAGCGTCCCGCCCCACCGGTGCAGCCACTGGGACTCAAGGGGAAGCCGTGCCGGACGGGGCGGCGGGAAGGTGAGGGATGACCTGGTCGACGGAGTGGACCGCACGGGCGGCTTGCCGCACATCCGATCCCGATGCCCTCTTTGTCCAGGGAGCTGCGCAGAATCGCGCCAAGGTCATTTGCCAGGGCTGCCAGGTGCGCACGGAATGCCTTGCCGACGCATTGGACAACCGCGTCGAGTTCGGCGTGTGGGGTGGGCTGACCGAGCGCGAGCGCCGCGCACTCCTGCGTCGCCGCCCGCAGGTCACTTCGTGGCGCCAGTTGCTGCAGACAGCACGCGACGAGTACGAGCGCGCCGTCGGCATCGACGTCTTCCGCGCCTCTTAGTACCTGCCTTGAGGCCGCGTTAGGGCTGAGGCGTCGTCGACGCCAGCAGCGATCCCACTTCGCGAAGTCCTTCGAGATCGTGCACATCCTCGGCCAAGGCATAGACCTCTGTCACCGGCACCCCGGGGTGGGCCGCGGTGAACCTGCGCGCGAGGCGGGCCTGACGCTCGGCATTGCGCAGGCGATCCACGTGCAGCTGGAGTAGCGCCGATGTCTGGCGATCAGCATCACCGAGACGATGGATCCCCGCGGTCGCTTCCTCCACCGTGAGCTCGGTTGCGCGGACCTGCTGGACCCGATTCAGCACGAGCCCGGCCAGGGGCATTCCGTCCTGCTCGAGTCGATCGACGAAGAAGGATGCCTCCCGCAGTGCGTCACGCTCGGGTGCCGCCACCACGATGAATGACGTCCCCGGATCCTTCAAGAGGGCGTACGTCGCCTCCGCTCGCTCACGGAAGCCGCCGAACATCGTGTCGACGGCGCCCACGAAGGCCGCGAGGTCGGTGAGCAACTGCGCACCGAGGATCTTGGTCAGCACGCCCGAGAAGAGCCCGAGTCCCGCGCCGAGGAGCTTGCCGAGGCCTCGGCCAGCACCCCGGGCCGGGGCTGTGAGGATCTTGATGAAGCGACCGTCGAGGAAGGTCCCCAGGCGGTCGGGTGCGTCGAGGAAGTCCAACGCGGAACGGGAGGGAGGCGTGTCGACGATGATGAGGTCCCAGGTCCCCGCGCGATCCGCCTCGCTCCGCAGCTGCCCTAGCTTCTCCATCGCCATGTATTCCTGTGTGCCGGCAAAGGAGGAGGAGAGAGCCTGGTAGAACGGATTTTCCAGGATCGCGTGAGCCCGCTCCGGATCCGAGTGCGATTCCACGACCTCGTCGAACGTGCGCTTCATGTCGAGCATCATGGCGCTCAACGATCCATCACCCTCGACTCCGATGACAGGTCGCGGCGTGTTGTCCAACTCTGTCAGTCCCATGGCCTGCGCCAATCGACGCGCGGGATCGATCGTGAGCACGCACACCCGGCGACCCATCTCCGCTGCGCGCAGGCCCAGCGCCGCCGCGGTCGTGGTCTTGCCGACGCCACCGGAGCCGCAGCACACGATGATGCGTGCTTGGGGATCGCGCAGTAGTGCATCGACATCCAGCGACGGCACGCGTGACATCAGGCCATCCCCTGCTCGTGGAGCATGTCGGCGAGTTCGTAGAGCGCCGCGAGATCGATCCCACCGGCAAGGAAGGGCAATTCGTAGACGGGTCGACCCAGTGCAGCGATACGAGCCCGCTCGGTCTCCTCGAGTGCCACGCGCGCTGCGTGATCGGCCCCTTCGGCGCGGAGGGCCTCGACGACGTGCGGCGTCGCCTCGATGCCCGCCTGACTGAGCGATGCGGTGAGATCGCTGGCCGACAGCGACGCGAGGACCTCCGTGGAGCCCAGCAGGGGCGGCCGTGTCATGTTCACGACGATCCCGCCGACGGGGAGCGCAGCATCCTCCAACTCGGCAACCCCATCTGCGGTCTCCTGGACAGGCATCTCCTCGAGCAGGGTCGTGAGATGCACAGCCGTCTTGTCCGATCGCAGCACCGCCATCACACCATCCGCCTGGTTGCGAATCGGACCGACCTTGGCGACGCCGGCGATCTCGGTGTTGACGTTGAGGAATCGCGTGATTCGACCGGTCGGCGGTGCGTCGAGGACGATGGCATCGAATGCGCGTGCGTGCTTCTTGTCGCGACGACGTACGAGCTCGATGGCCTTGCCGGTGAGCAGGACGTCGCGCAGCCCGGGTGCGATGGTGGTCACGAACTCCACGGCGCCCATGCGGCGTAGGACACCGCCGGCACGGCGCAGGTTGTAGAAGATCTCGAGGTACTCAAGGAGCGCCTCTTCGGGATCCACGGCAAGTCCCCAGACCTCGCCGCCGCCGGGCGCCGAAGCAAGGCGGCGTTCCTCGTAGGGAAGCGGGGGCGTGTCGAAGAGCTGCGCCAGCCCCTGGCGCCCCTCCACCTCCATGAGCATGACCTCGCGGCCGTCGCGGGCCAGGGCCAGCGCGAGCGCGGCAGCCACCGTCGTCTTGCCCGTGCCACCCTTCCCCGAGACCACGTGCAGGAGCACGTCGGGCCAGTCGGTGGAGGGCACCTCCCGAGCCTAGTGCGCGCATCTGCTTCGGCCCCGCTTGTCTAGCGGGCACGGCGTACTAGGGTCGGTCCATGACACGCTGGGAATACGCGACCGTGCCGCTGCTCATCCACGCCACCAAGCAGATCCTGGACACGTGGGGGGAAGACGGCTGGGAGCTCGTGCAGGTGGTGCCCGGCCCTAATGCCGAGAATGTCGTCGCCTACTTGAAGCGCCCGAAGGAGCAGTGATGTCGGTCACGGCGCGTCTCGCCGAACTCGGGATCGTTATCCCCGAGGTCGTGCCCCCGGTCGCTGCCTATGTCCCGGCTGTCGTCACGGGCAGGTACGTCTACACGTCGGGGCAGTTGCCCATGCGCGACGGAGCGATGATCGCCGAGGGCCTGGTCGGCGCGGATGTCGATCCCGGTGCGGCGAAGGAGTGCGCGCGCCAGAGTGCTATCAATGCGCTGGCGGCAGCGCAATCCGTGATCGGCAGCCTTGATCGCGTCACGCGGGTGGTCAAGGTGGTCGGATTCGTGGCGAGCGCCCCCGGCTTCACCGGTCAGCCTGCGGTCATCAACGGCGCGAGCGAGGTGCTGCTCGAGATCTTCGGCGATGCAGGCAGGCACGCGCGCTCCGCAGTCGGTGTCGCCGGCCTGCCCATAAACGCCCCCGTCGAGGTGGAGATGGTCCTGGAGGTCGCCGACTGAGCGTCCCGCGCATGCCGCCGGAGGTGAGTCGGCGCGCACGAGCGCTGCTGGCGGGCGAGTGGCAGCCCCCCGCGGTGCGCGACGCGTCCACCGTCGTCCTCCTGCGCGACTCCGACAGCCTGGAGACCTTCCTCATGCGCCGGGCGGCCACGATGGCCTTCGCCGCGGGGATGTACGTCTTCCCCGGCGGACGCATCGATGAGGCTGACTTCGACATCGACGTCCCCTGGGCGGGTGCGCCCGTGGATGCCGTGCGCATGACGGCCACGCAGAGACAGGCGCAGGGTCTCATCGTCGGAGCCGTCCGAGAAGTATTCGAGGAGACAGGCGTGCTCCTCGCTGTCGATGGCGCGGGTCGAACGCCCGTCGAGGACGATGCCTGGGAGGACGATCGCAGCGCCGTCGCCGAGTCCAGCCCGGCCCTCGCCGAGGTCCTCGCCCGCAGACGCCTACGAATCGACCCCGCGCTCCTGCCGCTCTGGACGCACTGGGTGACCCCGGAGGTCGAGTCCAAGAGGTACGACGTGCGCTTCTTCGTGGCCTCGGTCCCCGTGGGGCAGCAGGCGCGCGATGTCAGCGGCGAGGCGGATCACGTGCGATGGGTATCGCCCGGGGCCGCGCTACACGACTACTCCCGCGGCGAACTCCCGATGCTGCCGCCCACGGTGGCCACCCTGGCAGATCTCGCCGCGCTTCCGGATGTCTCATCGGTGCTCACGAGTGCTGTGGGCCGTGACGTGAGGCCGCTGATGCCGCGGCCTCGGTTGACGGACGACGGAGGCATCGCATGGGATGTCATCGACGTGCGCGATGAATCCGTGATCGTCAGCCTCCCGGCCGAGCCGGCTGGCTCGGAGGTTGCGGGCGCATGAGCGGACTACCCCTCATCGGCTCGGACGAGCCCTGGTCCGGGGGCGCCTACAGTGCGGCCGTCACCTGCCTGCTCGCACCCAATCCCAGCCGCATGACCCTCGATGGCACCAACACCTGGATCATCGGCCAGCCGGGCGAAGCCGTCATCATCATCGACCCCGGGCCGGACGACGAGAGCCACCTCCGCGCGATCGTCGAGGCCGCTGATGGACCGATCGTTGCCATTCTCCTCACCCACGGGCACCCGGATCACGCTGAGGGGGCGCGCCGCCTGCACGAGATGACCCAGGCCGGCGTACGCGCACTCGATCCCCTGCATCGACTCGGCGGCGAGGGACTAGGCGCGGGCGATGTCATCAGTGCCTCCTCAGCGGAAGTTCACGTCGTGGCCACGCCTGGCCACACGGCCGACTCCCTCTGCTTCCATCTGCCCCATGACGGCGCCATCCTCACCGGCGACACCGTCCTGGGGCGCGGCACGACCGTTGTCGCGTGGCCCGATGGGGATCTCGGCGACTACCTCACGTCGCTGCGCCTGCTTCGGTCACTGGCCGAGGGGACCGCGTCTCGGGCGATCCTCCCCGGTCACGGGCCGGTGCTGCGCGATCCCGTCAGCGTGATCGAGGCCTACCTCCAGCACCGGGAGGACCGCCTCGATCAGGTCCGAATGGCTCTCGCACAGGGAGCACGAACCCCCGAGGCGGTCGTCGATGCGGTGTACGACGACATCCCGGACTCCGTGCGATGGGCAGCGCTACTCAGCACCCGCGCGCAACTCGCCTACATCGAGAGCCGCGGCTGAAACTAGCGCGCTCGCCGGGCGAGCCGCTCCATATCGATCAGCAGCACCTGCCGCTGATCCACCTCGATCCACCCCCGCTGCGTGAAGTCCGCGAGGGCCTTGTTGACCGTCTCCCTCGATGCCCCGACCAACTGTGCGAGCTCCTCCTGGGTGAGGTCGTGATGCACCAGCACACCGTCGGGGCCCGGCTGGCCGAACTTGTCGGCGAGCTCCAGCAACTGCTTGGCGACGCGACCTGGCACATCCGAGAAGACGAGGTCGGCCAAGGCCTCGTTGGTACGACGCAAGCGCTGGGCGAGTGCCTGCAGCAGTGACTCGGCGACCTCGGGCCGCCCCGTGAGCCACGGCCGCAGATCGCCGTGGCCCAGGCCTATGACGACCGAGTCGGTCACCGCGGTAGCGGTCGCGGTGCGTGGTCCTGGGTCGAAGAGCGACAGCTCGCCGAAGACCTCGCCCGGCCCGAGCACGGCGAGCAGGGACTCCCGGCCATCGGGCGACGTCTGCCCGAGCTTCACCTTGCCGTCGAGGATGACGTACATCCGATCGCCAGGCTCGCCCTCGGAGAAGATGATGCCGCTGCGGGGTACCCGCTTCTCTGTCATCGTGGCGCGCAGTGCCGCCGCTGCCTCGGCGTCGAGTGCCGAGAAGAGCGGTGCCTGCATGAGTGCATCGTCCACGTGACCTCCTGTGCACAGTCTGACGCATGCCAGGCCCCGCAGCCCCTGCAGGTGGCCGGCGCGGCCCGTGAGTTCAGCTCCGCGTCGGGTGGGCGCCGTACCCTGGCGGGGTGCCCGTTGCCGTCTCCAGTGCCCGTCGCCTGGGCAGGATCCTCGCCGAGGCATACCCCGACGCCGCAACCGAGCTCGACTTCACCACGCCCCTGGAGCTGCTCGTCGCGACCGTCCTCTCGGCTCAGAGCACCGACAAGAGGGTCAACGAAGTGACTCCAGCCCTCTTCGCGCGCTACCCCGACGCGGCGTCCTACGCGGCCGCTGATCGGGGGGCACTGGAGGCCATGATCCAGCCAGCCGGGCTGCATCGCTCCAAGGCGGCGAGCATCCAGGGACTCGCTCGGGCCATCTGCGACAGGCACGGCGGCGAGGTGCCGTGCACCCTCGAGGAGCTCGTCGCTCTCCCCGGTGTGGGGCGCAAGACAGCGAATGTGGTCCTCGGCAATGCCTACGACGTACCCGGTATCGCGGTCGACACCCACGTGGGTCGGCTCGCTCGACGATTCGGGTGGACGACGCAGACGGCGCCGGAGAAGGTCGAGGCCGATCTCATGGCGCTCTTCCCGCCCGCTGAGTGGACGGATCTGTCCCACCGCATGATCCTGCACGGACGGCGCGTCTGCCATGCGCGTAAGCCGGCATGCGAGGACTGTCCGCTCGCCACCCTGTGTCCTTCGTCGACCGGGAACTCAGGGGAGGTTGCGCGATGAGCGATCGCGACCCCGCTGTCGGGATGACGCTGCCGGGTGTCGCACTCCCGCAATGGCTCGATCCCGTCTCCTCCGCTGTCAGTGCCGTGCGGGGTAGCGACCTCACGAGATTCCTGCCCCCGCCGCAGGGCGGGCGCCACTCCGCAGTGCTCATGCTGCTCGGCGAAGGCGACCGTGGACCCGATCTCCTCCTCATCGAACGAGCCCACGGCATGCGGTCCCACGCGGGTCAGCCCGCCTTCCCCGGGGGCGCACTCGAGCCCGGGGATGACGGACCGATCACCGCGGCTCTGCGCGAGGCGCAGGAGGAGACCGCACTCGACCCCGCTGGCGTGGCCCCCTTCGCCCTCCTGCCGGACCTTTGGGTGCCGGTGAGCGACTTCATCGTCACCCCCGTCCTCGCGTGGTGGCATGCGCCCTCGCCTGTGCGCGCGGCCGACCCGACAGAGGTGGCAAGCGTCCATCGAGTGCCGATCGCGGATCTCGCCGACCCGGATCGGCGCATCAAGGTGCGGCATCCTTCCGGCTACGTGGGGATGGGATTCGACGTGGCGGGACTGCGTGTATGGGGATTCACCGCCGGCCTCATCGCCGGACTGCTCGATATCGCGGGATGGAGCCGCACGTGGGATACCGGGCGCATCGTCGACCTCGACGATGACGCGGAGCTCACGTGAACGTCGTCGACGCCATCATCATCGCCGCCATCGCCGTCTTCGCGTGGACCGGCTGGCGGCAGGGATTCGTCGCTGGCCTGCTCTCCTTCGGTGGCTTCCTCACCGGCGCGCTCGTGACCGCCCTGCTGCTGCCCCGCATCCTCGAAGGGCTGGCACTCCCCGAATTCCTGCGTGCGGTCCTGCTGGCCACGGCGATCCTCAGTGCCGCACTCCTGGGGCAGGTGATCGCATCGGTGCTCGGTCGCCGACTCCGCTCGGCTATGACCTGGCGTGGCGTGCAGGTGGTGGATAGCGCAGCGGGGGCCGCGCTCAATGTCGTGGCACTCGCGGTCGTCCTGTGGATCGTGGCCACCGCGGTCGGGCTCGTGCCCAGTCTCACGGTCGCACGTGAGATCCGATCCTCCCTCGTGCTGCGCACGCTCGACTCCGCCGTGCCCGACCAGGCGCGCGATGTCTTCTCCGGCCTGCGTAATGCCGTCGACGCCTCGGGGCTGCCGCGGGTCTTCTCCGGCTTTGGCCAGTACGCCGGACCGCAGGTGCCCGCGCCCAACAGCCGCCTCCTGGGCGATCCCGCGATCCGTGCAGCCTGGCCGTCACTGGTCAAGGTCACCTCTGTCGCGTGCGACGCGGTGGTGACCGGGTCGGGATTCGCCTATGCCCGCGGGCGCGTGCTTACCAATGCGCACGTCGTTGCCGGCGCCGGGCAGCCGACCATCCGCGTCCCGGGTGATCCAGCTGTCTACGACGCCATCGTCGTGGCGATCGATCCGAGGCTCGACCTCGCAGTCCTGCGCGTCGACGGACTCCCTGCGCCGCCGCTCGCCTTCGCGACGCGCGAGGCGCAGACGGGGGACGGTGCCGTCGTCGCAGGGTTCCCGGGTGGTGGGGACCTAGAGGCGGGTGCAGCCCGCATCCGCGCGCGACTCGCTGCTCGCGGCGAGGACATCTACGGCCGCTCCGGCGTCGTGCGCGACGTCTACTCCTTCCGTGGGACCGTCGTTCCTGGCAACTCCGGGGGGCCTCTCCTTGCTCCGAGTGGGCGCGTCTACGGCGTCGTATTCGCCGCAGGACTAGGGGAGGAGGAGACCGGCTACGCACTCACGGCGCAGCAGACCGCCCCAATCGCGGAGGAGGGCGCGAGGGCGACCGAAGCCGTCGACACCGGCCGCTGCCGCTAGTCGGGAGGCTGGGTCACCCGGTCGATGAGAGCAGAGGTCGTGTTGTCGAGCTGGCCGGCATACTCCGCGATGGTCGTGCGACCGCGCTCGATCAGGCGTGTCGCCCCCTTCGTATTGCCGCGTGCTGCATGGGTAGCACCGGCGGTGGCCTGTGCGAGCCCGCGCCAGAGAGGGCGCTCATCGGGAGGGCAGCAGCGCCAGCGCATTTCCAGCACCTCGTGAGCGTGGAAGGGCAGACCCTCGTCGAGGTACGCGCGGGCCTCCGCTACGGCCTGGGCCGAGGTGATGCTGTCGCGCGGTTCCACGCCGGGGAAGCCCGTCGCATCCCACGGCAGGGGGCGCCCCAGCCGATCACGCGGTCGTTCACTCACGGGGCAGGCCGGCCAGCCACTTCAGGATGAGACCGTCGAAGATCCGGGGATCCTCCTCGTGGGGGAAGTGCCCGACGGACGGCACGATGGAGAAGTCGTAGGGCCCGCGCACCCATTCGCCAGAGCCCTCGGCGCTGCGCAGGAGCACCGAGGGGTCATGCTCGCCGTGGATGTGCAGCACGGGTACGTCGATTTGAGTCTCCATGCGTCGTGCGTAGCGCACGCCGTCCGTGCGCACGAGAGAGCGCAGGGCCCACCGGTGATACTCCACCGCGCAGTGGGCCGTAGGCCAGAGGGAGAAGGCGGAGCGGTAGGCGAGCGATGTCTCGGCATCGGGCCAGCCCGGCGTCGCCGACCAGTCCTGCAGGATCTCCCCGACACGCGCGCAGTCGTGCTCCTGCAGGGATCGCTCGGGCAGGAAGGGCCACTGGAAGCCGACGGCATAGAGCGCCTGCCTCCGCTGGATCGCATCGCGCACGATGGCTCCCCGGAACCTACGGGGGTGGGGCATCGACACGGGCACGATCGCGTCCACCGCATCGGGGTCCAACACCGCCATGCTCCACGCGATCAGGCCGCCCCAGCCGTGGCCGATGACGACGGCTGACGGCTCACCCAGGCTGCGGATCACCCCTGCCACGTCATGGGACAGCGTCGTGGGGTCGTAGCCGTGCGGTGTGTGGTCGGAGCCGCCGTAGCCGCGCAGGTCCATTGCCACGACGCGATAGCCGGCATCGGCGTACGTGCGCAGTTGGCGACGCCACGACCACCACAGCGTCGGGAACCCATGCAGGAGGACGACGAGCGGGCCCGAGCCTGCCTCGACGATGTGGAAGCGTGCACCGTTCGCGGAGATCTCCCGATGCACCCAGGGACCGGGTTGCCGGATGATCTCGTCGGGATCGAGGAGCACGGGGGATTAGCGCTCCGGCAGAGCGCGTGCCTCCGGTGTCTGCTCGACGGCGGCCTGCAGGCTCGCCTTGGTCTGCTCGATCTGCACGATGGTGCGTTCGGGCCCCTTGATCTTGGCGGACTCCTTCTTGCCCAGAAGCCCGAGAATCGCGGCGACGATGAAGAGCAAGAGGGTGACGATGCCGAAGCCCGCCCACACCGGCAGACCGATGGCGACCAGGACATAGGCGAGCGTGACCAGCAGGAAGATGCCGCCGAGTGATGCCATCGAGAGCGCTCCGACGAGCAGGATGCCCGTCTTGCCCGCGGCCCGACCCGACTGCTGGAGTTCGAGTTTGGCCAGGGCGATCTGTGCCTTGATGAGGCGCTGCAGGTCGGCGACGGCCGCGGCGACGAGGGCCTTGATCGATGCCTCCCCAGGAGGGGTCGTGTCGGTCATGGGCGTCTCCTTCAATGTGCGCGTCGTGGGAAGGCTAGTCGGTCCCTCGCGGCGCCGTACCGGGTTCCCCGCCCTCGCCCCTCTGGTACACGTCAGGAATGCCGTCACCATCCACGTCAGCCTCCTCGACGGCCGATTGCCGGCGGTAGTGCCGGTTGCGGCTGAGGAGCATTACCGCCGCGATGAGTGCCGACACCACGGAAGCGGTGAAGACAGCCACCTTGGCGCTGTCCAGCAGCGTCTCATTCGTGGTGTAGGCGAGTTCGGTGATGAGGAGGGCGACGGTGAAGCCGATGCCGGCGAGTATGCCGACAGCGAGCACGTCGCGCCATCCGATCGCGGGGTTGAGCCGGGCGCGCGTGAATCGCGCCATCAACCACGCAGTGACGACAACGCCGATGGGCTTGCCAAGGACGAGGCCGGCGATGATGCCAATCGCGATGGGGTTGCTGAGGGCATCGGCGAGTCCGGTGCTGCGGAGGTCAACACCGGCAGCGAAGAAGGCGAAGAGCGGCACGCACACGCCTGCGCTCAGGGGTAGCACGATCCGCTGGAGCCTATCCACCGGGGACTCGGTCTCCCCGGGATCGGTGCTCGATCGGGTGAGCAACGCCATCGCGACGCCGGCCACGGTGGCATGCACGCCACTCTCGTGAGTCGCCCACCAGATGACCAGCGCGAGGGGGATGTAGATCAGCGGACTGCGCACGCGTCGACGCTGGAGGAGCCAATAGACCGCGAGGAGCGCCACGGCAAGGGCGAAGTACGCGAGAGAGAATCCCTTGGAGTAGAAGATCGCGATGATCGTGATCGCGCCAAGGTCATCGACGACGGCCAGGGTGAGGAGGAAGGCGCGCAGGGCTACGGGGAGCCGACGACCGACCACCGCGAGGACGGCGAGCGCGAAGGCGATGTCGGTGGCCATGGGCACGGCCCATCCGCGCAGGCCATCTGGCTCGCCCGAGGTCGCCACGATGGCGACGAAGATGACAGCGGGGACGACCATGCCGCCGATGGCTGCGGCGATCGGTACGGCGGCCTGGGCAGGCTTGGACAGGGTGCCGTGGGTGAGCTCGTGCTTGAGCTCGAGGCCGGCGACGAAGAAGAAGACCGCCAGGAGACCGTCCGCCGCCCACGTGGCCAGGGTCAGGTTGAGCCCGAGTGCCTCGGGGCCGACCGTGATGGCGCCGAGCTCGAAGTAGGCGTCACTCCAGGGTGAGTTGGCCCAGATGATCGCGACGACCGCGGCGAGTAGTAGTAGGACGCCCCCGATGGTTTCGCCACGTAGCGCGCGCAGCAGCCACAGGCGCTCGGCAAGTGACGGCCGGTCAAAGATCTGATGCGTCATGCCATCCGGCTTCGCACCACCATGGGTGGTCACAGTTGGCCTCCAGGGTCGGTTGAAGTAGTGCCGACCAGGCTTCCCGGCTCACCGGTGATGAGTCTATCCCGGTGCGTCAGCCCTCGCTTGTGCCCGTCTGCAGACCGGTCTCGATGAGGTGCATGACTTGCGGATCGGCTAGTGTCGTTACGTCGCCGAGCGATCTGTTCTCCGCGACGTCGCGGAGCAGGCGCCGCATGATCTTGCCGGACCGCGTCTTCGGCAGCTCGGACACGATCATGATCTGCCGGGGCTTGGCAATGGGCCCGATCTCGTGGGCGACGTGATTGCGCAGCGCGGTGACGTACTCGCTGCCGTCGGCACCCTCCTCGACACCGCCGCGCAGGATGACGAAGGCGACGATGCCCTGTCCGGTGACATCATCAGCAGCGCCGACGACTGCCGCTTCGGCCACCGTGGGATGCGACACCAGCGCGGATTCGACCTCAGTGGTCGAGATGCGGTGGCCGGACACGTTCATCACGTCGTCGACGCGGCCAAGCAGCCACAGTGCGCCGTCGAAGTCGATCTTGGCTCCGTCGCCCGCGAAGTAGTACTGAGGCCACCGCGACCAGTAGGTGTCGACGTAGCGCTGGTTGTCGCCCCAGATGCCTCTGAGCATCGCCGGCCACGGCTCGGTGAGGACGAGGTAGCCGCCGTGGCCGAGCTCGACCGGGTTGCCCGCGTCGTCCACGACCGCGGCGCCGATGCCGGGCAGGGGGCGCATGGCGGAGCCAGGCTTGGTGGCGGTCACCCCGGGCAGCGGGCTGATCATGATGGCGCCCGTCTCCGTCTGCCACCACGTGTCGACGATGGGGCAGTCGTCGTCGCCGATGACATCGCGGTACCACATCCAGGCCTCGGGATTGATGGGCTCGCCTACCGTGCCCAGGAGTCGGGGGAATTCCGTGCCCCACTTCATGAAGGTGCGGATCGCCGTGGGTGCTGTGTAGAAGATCGTGACGCCGTACTTCTCGACGATCTCCCAGAAGCGTCCCTTGTGGGGAGTGTCGGGAGTGCCCTCGTAGATCACCTGCGTGACGCGGTTGGCGAGCGGGCCGTAGACGATGTAGCTGTGCCCCGTCACCCATCCGATGTCGGCCGTGCACCAGTAGACGTCGGTCTCAGGCTTGAGATCGAAGACATTCCAGTGGGTGAACGCTGTCTGAGTGAGGTAGCCACCGCTCGTGTGGAGGATGCCCTTGGGCTTGCCCGTCGTCCCTGACGTGTAGAGGATGAAGAGCGGGTGCTCGCTGTCGAAGGCCTGGGGCTCGTGGACATCGGGCTGGCGATCGACGAGGTCATGCCACCACACATCGCGTCCATCCTGCATCGTCACGTCGCCCCCGGTACGGCGTACGACGAGGACGTGCGACACGCTCGGTGTGTGCTCGATCGCCTCGTCGACGGCGGGCTTGAGCGCCATGGGTGCGCCTCGGCGATTCTGGCCGTCTGCCGTGATGACGAGCTTCGCTTGGGCGTCGTCGATGCGCGAGCGCAGCGCCTCGGCGGAGAAGCCCGCGAAGACCACGGAGTGCGGTGCTCCGATCCGCGCGCAGGCGAGCATGGCCACGACCGCCTCGGGGATCATCGGCATGTAGATCGCGACACGGTCACCCGCGGTGACACCCAGCTCTGTCAGGGCATGGGCTGCCTTGCTCACCTCGCGCTGGAGTTCGGCATAGGTGATGTCGCGCGTGTCGCCCGGCTCACCCTCGAAGTGCAGCGCGACCTGGTTGCCGTGGCCTGACTCGACGTGCCGGTCGACGCAGTTGTAGGCCACATTGAGCTTGCCGTCGACGAACCATCGAGCGAAAGGCGCGTCGCTCCAGTCGAGGACCTCGCTCCAGGGCTCCGCCCAGTCCAGGCGTCGGGCCTGCTCCGCCCAGAAGCCCAACCGATCTGCCGCCGCCTCGTCGAACATCGATACCTGGGCATTGGCCTGGGCGGCAAAGTCCGGACTCGGCGGGAAGGTCCGGTCCTCCTGCAGCAGGTTGGCCAGGGCATCGTCCGACACGTTTCCTCCTCGTTGACCAAGTGTGACATCGCCCACGGTAGCCGCGGGCATGACCCGAAGTGGGTGCTTCCCGCGCGTCACGGGGAGCCTGGACCCCGCTCCATGCGTCAGGATGGTGAGGTCGGTGCCCCCGACCGATAGTCCAGGAGGTCCTTCCTTGCGTCCCCGAGTGCTCGTCCCGCTCCTGCTGGCCCTGGCAGCTGCCCTCGGCCTGGTCGTAGGAGCCGTGCTGCCGGGGACCCCCTCCGCGCCTAGCGCCGACTCCTCGACCCCGGCACCGACGGGCTCCGGGGACGCACCGACTGATTCCGCCACCGGTGCCCCCATCCCCGACGGCTCATCGTCGGCTCAGATCGGCGAGGTCACGGGAGAGGGTGGCGGGGTCTCCGCGGTCAACCTGCCGCAGCCGGACTTCCCTGTCACGAAGCTTGCACCGGGTGAGAAGCCACCTCAGTTCGTCACGATCTCCTTCGACGGCTCATGCAGCCTCGACATCATGCGCCACTACCTGGACACGGCCGCGCAGGTAGACGGCTACTTCACCTTCTTCATCTCCGGCCTGTGCATGCTTCCGGAGGACCAGAGGTTCCTCTACCAAACGCCGGGACGTGAGGCTGGCTCGAGTGCGATCGGCTTCGCTGACGACGCGCAAGAGGTCGTTGGCCGTAGTGCCAACTATAAGGAGGCGTACGAGCGCGGCCATGAGATCGGCACGCACTTCCTCGGCCACTGGTGCGAGCCCAACGACGGCGCCGTCAACTCATGGGGCCCCGAGGAATGGCGGAGCGAGTTCGCCCAGGACATCGGGTTCATGGACAACTGGGCCGCCAACAACAGCGTCAGCAATCCGGATCCCCTGCCCTTCAACCACAGCGTGATCGAGGGAGCGCGTACGCCGTGCCTCGAGGGGCAGCGCGACGTGATGTACCCCATTTTCGTCGAGAACGGCTTTACCTACGACGCATCCAACCCGGGCATGCTGCAGTGGCCTATCAAAAACGAATACGGCCTGTGGGACTTCCCGCTGCAGACCATGAAGGTCGTCGGGTACGACCGGTCCAATCTCTCGATGGACTACAACTTCCTCTGCGCGCAGAACGACTGCCAGCAGCAGGCCGATCAGGCCACGTGCGACCGGATCGAGCAGTCCACCTACGACTCGCTGATGGCCGTGACGGATGCGCTCTACAACGGCAATCGTGCGCCCTTCTTCTTCGGCAATCACTTCAACACCTGGGTGTGCGGGGCGTACCAGGAGGCCATCACGCGCTATGTCCTCGATGCCTCGGCGAAGTACCCCGACCTGAAGTTCGTGTCCAACGCGCAGCTGGTGAAGTGGCTCGAGGCGCAGGACCCGGCGGTCCTGCAGCAGCTCGTGGCCCAGGGGGTGCAGTCCTACTGAGCGATCCCCTCGCCAGTCTCGCCGGGATACCGGGCGTCGACGAGGCGTGCGACGCGGCCCGGGCCGAGGTCGATCGCCTCCTCTGGGATCGCGGAGTGCGCGCCCGTGCCGCGGAGACCGCCGCCGCGTCGGCGCTCGTCGGCGCCCGGGACTCTGCCGCGCTCGAGGGCGCCGAGCTATCGCTGGACGTCGTACGCGCGGGCCTGGATGACTCACCCGTCGGTCGAGCGGTGGCAGCCTCGGTGGCCGTGACTGCCGCCGTGCCAGGACAGGTCGATGCGTGGTTGCGAGCGCCCCTGCAGGTGCTCGCTCACCTGCACGTCATCGCGGCACGAGGCTTCGAGGACGATGACGTCCTCGGTCGTCCGCGACTCGACGAGGTGGTGATCGATCCCCTGCACATTGGAGCGCTCCCGGTGAGCGGCGCGATCTCGGATCGCCTTATCGGCCTGGCAGACACCCTCACCGCGCCCACCCGGGCTCCGGCGATCCTCGTGGCTGCCATCGCGCACGGCGAGTTGCTTGCACTGCGCCCCTTCCGCTGGGGTTCGGGGCTCATCGCGCGTGCAAGCGTGCGCCTGGTGCTGGCCAGTCGCGGCGTCGATCCCGATCTGCTCTCATGTCCGGAGGCGGGCATGCTGTCACTGGGACGCAGCTCCTACGTTGCGGCACTTCGCGGCTACGTCTCTGGTGAGCCGACGGGTGTCGCCGAGTGGATCCGGTGGAATGCATCCGCTGTGGGATACGGCGCCTCGATCGAGTCACCGCATCGGTGATGCCGGTATCAGTTCGATGGACGGGGGGCGACCTCGGCGAGGTCGACGCCGTCATTGCGCGCTGGAGCGGGCATCGGGATCGCAAGCCCGCGAGGCACCCGTAGGTCGAGGATCCAGGGGTAGGCGCGGCCATTCGTGATGGCGAATGCGCGGACGCGCACCACCGGCGACTCCAGGCCGAGGGCCTCGGCGGGCGAGACGAGCCAGCGCAGTCGAGTCGTGGCCACACCGCCCTCGACGGTCGCCTCCGCATCGCCAAGCCCTCGAAATCCCGGCGAGTCGCGGGGCTGCAGCACCACGCGATCAGCGTCCGTGGATATGCGCACGCGCATGATCAGGGTCCGGTCCCGGACGAACACATCGATACGAGCTGAATTCGCCGAGATGTCGGGTGCCGGTCGGCCTGCATCGCACAGGGAGGTCACCGCTGTGCGCAGGTCCTGCGCGGCCGCAGGGCTCAGCGGGATCGGCAATCCGGTGGAGTCGACCAGGGGCGCAGCCAGGGCGGCCGAGGATGTCGCACCGCAGTCCCCGGGGACGATCACGACATCGACCTCGGCGCCTTCGCCCGCGGGGATCATCACGCCCCGCACGCCGCTGGCGACGTAGGCGCCGGTATCGCCAGCAGCATCGACTTGCGAGGAACGCCGCGGATCGGCGGCGATGTCCAGACGCAGCAGGCTGGCGCCCACCACGAGATTCGGGGGCCAGTCCGGGGGGAGGTCGTCGCCACTGACGGCGAAGGGTCCGATCGGTGCGAGGGCGACGATCTCCAGGCGGTCGGGTCGGGCGGACTGCGCGGTCCACCAGCGGATAGCGCCGACGACGATGGCGCCGGCGAGGAGGACGACTGCGGCCACGGCGAGGATGGGCACGACGCGATGCGGCCCGCCGCGCGATGGGGTGTCGGGCACCCCGGCCTCCAGCACGTCCATGGTCGCCCTACCGAATCGATGTCGTGAGTGGCGTCATCTCGGGCAGGTCGTCGGTCAGCGGAGTGCCGATGATCCAGGGGTACGCAGTGCCATCCCGCACCACGTACACCTGCGTGTACGCCGTGGAGAACTCTTCGTTGTGCTCGGCTCGCGGTGAGACGAGCCACAGCAGCGGGATGCCCGCGCCGTCGCGGCGATCGGCGGCGCCCAGCCCGCGCAAACCGGGCCCATCGAGGGGTGTGAGGACGAAGCGGTCGGCGGTCGTGTCCACATCGACGACGAGGCCCACCGTCTCGAGCGGTGGATCCCCGCCCCGCCGTGCTGCGGTGACGGTGAGCGTCGGCGCCGGACCGGCCTCAGCACACGCGCGGCTGAGCGCTTCACGTAGGGATGCCTGCGCTGCATCGGCCGTGGGCACCGGGGTGCCAGCCGTCGTCGTGAGGATCTCGATGCCGAACGGGCGCCGCCAGCGGTAACCCGACTCGTCGAGGTCGGAGCCCTCGCGGGCGAGTGCGCAGTCAACCGGCGCGATGGTGACGTCGATATCAGCGAATGCCCCTGGTGCGATGGTGGTCGCGGGTTGGTCCGCCACGTGGACGATCGCGTCGGTGGGAGAGGGTGCGACCTCCACGCTGTCCCCGGGGTCCCCACCCACCGTGAGTCGCAGGGTGATGCCGGGAAGCGCGGTGCCCGCTGGCGTCGCGAGGGCCCCGATCGGTGGCTCGGCCTCGACGGTCACCGGCGACTCGGCGAGCAGTGTGGCTCCGACGATCTCGAGTCGATCGGATGTGGGCGGTCGTCCCACCCACCACGTGGTGCCGGCCGCGACGGCTGCGAGCGCGAGCGCTCCGGCGATCACTGCCGCGCCGAATGTGCCGATGGCTCGGTCGCGAGAGTTGTGCGCGCGACCGTGGTCGAGCACTTCGCGTTCGGCATCCACAGGGGCAGGCTAAGTGCTCGCGTCTGCCGGCGCCGTCCGGATCATGATCGCCTTGATGCCCAGAGTGATGGCAACCGCGATGATGGTCGCGATCAAGGTGAAGCCGACCCTTTCCTCCGCGACCCGCAGGCCGTCGCCACCCTGCTCGTCGAGAAGGATGATCCCCGGCGTGAGGGCGGCCATGAATTGCCAGTAGGGCCGCTTGAGCCCGAATCGTGCGGTAAAGGCGACGAAGAAGCAGACGCCGCCCAGGATCAACGAGTAAGGCGGGTTCAGTCCGACGAGGATGAGCACGAGCGCAACGGCTCCGCCGAGCAGGGTCCCGCCGAGCCTCTGCAGGGACTTCGTCATGGTGTCGTGCGGGCTGGGCTGCATGACGACGATAAGGGTGAGCAGGAGCCATGCGCCCTGGTGGTACTTCGCCTGTGTCATCACGATCCAGGCGGCGACACCGAGCACGATGGCCATGGTGACGGCGTAGACGAGGGTCGTCTTCGCGCCGAAGTCCTGGCGGTCGGGTCCCCCTGAGGACTTGCCGAAGAGGACTCTTGCCGCGCCCGACATCCACAGGCCGCCGAGGGCGATGACCCCGCCCGTGACCAGGACGGCCACGACATCCGAAGCACCATTGACGCGCGGAGGTGCGACGAGCACGAAGCTGATGAACACGGGCACCATCAGCAGGGGGCTGTGGAGGCCGCGGA
>JAULZJ010000262.1:0-9815 GCA_032117435.1 Candidatus Nanopelagicales bacterium
ATCCGACTATTGCCCCAGGCCGACGCGGCCCAGGGCGAGGCATGGAGGAACTCGCCGTGCCACGTGAGTCGCATGGCGTAGTCGACCTTGACGCGGTAGTGGTCGGGGTCATCCTCAGACACGCCTGCCGTGGCGTTGTCCATGATCCGCGTGCGTTCCTTGGTCATGATGAGCTTGGTCCCGGACATGGTCTCGTAGCCCGGCATGCCCATCGTGACGGGGATCGTGCGCTCCTTCTTGCCGTTGATGAAGACCTTCATCATGAGCGTGTTGGCGTCAGCCTCCATCACGACGCTGTCGGTCGTGCGGTACTGCGTCCGGGTGTTGTCCTCACCCCAGAGGCCCGGGCCTGCCTTGACGCCGCGCAGGTCGAGGTCGAGAGAGATGTCGGTATTGCCCGGCCAGTAGTCCTTCGTCCGATAGATGGCCTGCGTGGGGCCGGTCCAGTACCACGCACCCTCGACCGGCGTCGGCGTACGCACGACCATCGCCTTCTCGACTGCGACGCGGTCCTTGACCTCCTCGTCGAAGTCGACGGTGAGTGGCATGCCGACGCCGAACTCCGTGCCCGGCTCCATGGTGGGCGTCGCGGTGAGGAAGCCATCGGGCTTGACGGTCGTGATCTTCTCCTCGAGCGAGCTGGTCTGCCCGCGAGGATCGACGGCCTGCGCCGTGACGGTGTAGGCCGAATCGAAGTCCAGATAGGACCGGGTCGAGGTCCAGGTGCGGCCGTCATTGGAGTACTCGCCCTTGACGACGCGCCGGGGCCCCTGGGTGACGATCACGTCGGTCAGGCGGCCGTTGTCGACGTGAACCACGATGGGCCGGTCGATGGGGGCATTCCTCGTGATCGCCTCCACGAGCCTGATCTGGGCGATCGAGGCGTCGGGCAGGTCGGCCGCGGTCAGCTCAAGGGTGGGCTGACACGCGGTGACGAGGACCAGTGCAGAGGCACCTGCAGTCGCGAGCATCGTCCGGCGCATGCCTACGAGGATAACCCGGAAACGCGACTCTTTCAGCGCGCGAAGGCACCGCGGTAGTACTCGAAGAGCCAGCCGATGACGGCGACCATGAGCACCATCACTCCCAGCACGGCGAGCCAGGCCGTGAAGATGAAGCCAAGGGCGATCATCATGGAGGCGAAGCCGACGGGCAGCGGCCACCAACTATGCGGGCTGTAGAAGCCGTACTCCGGGTCCGCCTCATCGATCTCGGCATTAGCCCGGTCCTCCGGGAGGCCGTCGAGGCGCTTATTGGTGTAAAGCACATAGAACGCCACGAGGAAGGCCAGTCCACCGGTCATGACCAGGGCGGTCGTGCCGATCTCGTCCCGGCTGAAGTAGTAGTAGGCCCCGCCCACGAAAAGGAAGAAGATCGCCCCGAGTCCGAAGGACCAGCCACCGATCTTCACGAGGCGCTCCCGGAGGTGACCGGGGTCGCCGGGGCGGGCTGGTGCTCCGCGAGTTCGGGATGGTGCAGGTCGAATGCCGGACGCTCCGAGCGGATGCGCGGCAGCGAGGTGAAGTTGTGCCGCGGCGGCGGGCACGAGGTCGCCCACTCGAGGGAGCCGCCCCAGCCCCACGGGTCGTCGACGGTGACCTTGGGGGCGTTCTTCCATGTCCACAGGACGTTCCAGATGAAGACCAGCGTGGAGAGGCCGACGAGGATCGACCCGATGGACGACACGGTGTTGAGGGTGGTGAAGCCGTCACTGGCGAGGTAGTCGCCGTAGCGGCGCGGCATGCCCTGGACACCGAGCCAGTGCTGGACGAGGAAGGTGACCTGGAAGCCGATGAAGACCATCCAGAACTGCACGTGACCGAGCTTCTCGTTGAGCATGCGGCCGGTCATCTTGGGCCACCAGAAGAAGAAGCCGGCGAACATGAGGAAGACCACGGTGCCGAATACGACGTAGTGGAAGTGCGCCACGACGAAGTAGCTGTCGGAGACGTGGAAGTCCAGCGGCGGCGCCGACAGGATGATGCCGGTGAGGCCTCCGAAGAGGAACGTGACCAGGAAGCCCATGGTGTAGAGCATGGGCGTCTCGAAGCTCACCGAGCCTCGCCACATCGTGCCGATCCAGTTGAAGAACTTCACGCCAGTCGGGACAGCGATGAGCATCGTCATCAGGGCGAAGAAGGGCAGGTAGACCGAGCCCGTGACGTACATGTGGTGGGCCCACACCGCAACGGAGAGCGCACCGATCGCCATGGTGGCGAAGACGAGGCCCTTGTAGCCGAAGATCGGCTTGCGGGAGAAGACGGGGATGATCTCGCTCGCGATACCGAAGAAGGGCAGCGCGAGGATGTAGACCTCCGGGTGGCCGAAGAACCAGAAGAGGTGCTGCCACAGGATGGCGCCACCGTTCTCCGCGGCGAAGACCACCGCCCCGAATTTGCGATCGATGAAGGCCATGACGAGAGCCGCCGCGAGGATGGGGAAGGCGACGAGTACGAGGACGCTCGTGATGAAGATCGTCCACGTGAAGATCGGCATCCGGAACATCGTCATGCCGGGGCAGCGCATGCAGAAGATCGTGGTGATGAAGTTGACCGCGCCGAGGATCGTGCCGAGGCCGCCCATCGCGAGCCCGAGGAACCACAGGTCCGCTCCCACCTCCGGGGAGTTGAGCGCGTTGCTCAGGGGCTGATAGGCGAACCAGCCGAAGGAGGCAGCGCCGCCGGGCGTGAAGAAGCTGATAGCGATGGTGGCGCCGCCGAAGAAGAAGAGCCAGTAGCCCAGCATGTTGAGCCGCGGGAAGGCCACGTCGGGCGAGCCGATCTGCAGAGGCATGATCACGTTGGCAAAGCCCACGAAGAGCGGCGTCGCGAAGAGGAAGAGCATGATCGTGCCGTGCATCGTGAAGAGCTGGTTGTACTGCTCGAGCGACACGAACTGCATGCCCGGCGTCGCGAGCTCCGCGCGGATGACGAGCGCCATGGCGCCGGCAAGGATGAACCACACGAACGACGTGATGAGGTAGAGGTAGCCGATCGTCTTGTGATCGGTCGACGTGACCCACTTGACGATGGTGCGCCCGAGGTGGCTTCGGCGTACCTGCTTGGGAGTGGGTGACGCCGTCGGTGCTGCGACGGGGTCATTGAGGATGGTCACAGGTTCCTCCCCTCGGACGGGCGCTCGCCGGTGTAGTTGACGCGCTCGCTCTCCAACTTGCCAGTCTGCCCCTTGGCACGGAGCACCTCCATCTGCTGCTCGAATTCCGCACGGGAGACGACCTTCACGTTGAACAGCATGCGGGCATGGTCGGTGCCGCACAACTCGGCGCAGCGCCCCACGAAGGTGCCCTCCTTGTTCGGAGTGATCTCGAAGGTATTGACCTTGCCGGGGATGACGTCCATCTTGAACAGCCAGTCGATCACCCAAAAGGAATGGATCACGTCGGGCGAGGTGAGCTCGAACTTGATCTTCTCGTCGACGGGCACCCACAGCGTGGGAGGCAGGCCCGGAGTGCCGACGTCGTAGACGTCCTCGTCGAGGTAGTTGAACGCCCAGCTCCAGCGGAAGCCGACGACATTGATCGTCTCGCTCTGGTCATTCTCGACCGCCAGGATCTCCGTCTGATCACGCGCGGTGAAGACGAAGAGCCCAAGGATCATGATGAGCGGCACGATCGTGTAGAGGAGCTCGAGCGGCAAGTTGTACTTGGTTTGATCGGGTACGGCATCGCTGTTCTTGCGCCGACGGTAAGCGATCGCCGCCCACAGCATGAGAGCCCACGTGACAATCCCGACGCCCCAGGCCGCAATCCACGTGCCCTGCCAGAGGTTCTGCACGATGGACGCCTCAGCGGACGCGGGGTCCGGCAGATCGAAGAAAAAGGCCTCATTGGCCGTGCAACCGGAAGCCGTCACGGCCACGAGGCCTAGTGCGGCAGATGTCATGAGAATGCGGCGCCGTCGCTCCACTCAATGGACACTAGCGCACGAGGGTGGCCCCCATGGGAAGGGGGCGGGGCGCCACGTCAGGGGGTCCTCCGCCGCACCGCCGGGACGGGTAGCGTCACCGGCATGACCGGGCCCCTGCCACCCGCCGGCTACCTGGACGCCGCCACCGGCCAGCCCCTCAATCCCGCGGCCCGAGAGGCGTGGATGGCCGCCGCGGACGCCGGCTGGGCCGATCCGGCACGGCTCTACCGGGAGGGCCGCCGAGCGGCTCTGCTGCGGGATTCGGCACGGGAGGCCGTGGCCGCCCGGATAGGGGCGCGCCCCGACGAGGTCCACCTCATCGCCGAGGGCTGCCTGCCCCTGGTGATAAGCACGTGGATGGCGCAGGCACCGGGGCACCTGGTGTGCTCCGCCGTCGAGCACAGCAGCGTCCTGGCCGCCGCCGACGCCCTCGGGCCGGCCCGCGTCGGGGTGATCGGGGTGGATCGGACCGGGCGAGTTGATGGGACGGCGTACCAAGAAGCCCTGCCCGGTGCGGGGCTCGCGGTCCTCCAGGCTGCCAACCACGAGGTGGGGACCCGGCAGCCGATCGGCGACATCGCCGCCGCGTGCATCGACGCCGGAGTGCCCCTCCTGATCGATGCGGGAGTCACCCTCGGTCGCGAGGCGCCCCCGGAGGACTGGTCGCTGCTCGTGGGGCGCGCCACGACCTGGGGCGGCCCACCCGGAGTCGGGGTGCTCGCCGTGCGGCGCCGACTCCACGCACCGCCCATGGACCTGCCCCAGGCAGGCCTGCCCGCGAGCCTGGCGGCGGCGCGCGGCCTGGAGTGGGCCGATGACCATCGCGTCGGCGACGCAGCGCGCGCCCGCGCGCTCACCGACCGGATCCGCGACGCGGTGACCGCCCGCGTGCCCGACACCGCGCTCCTCGGGAGCGATGATCGCGTGGACTACCTGACCGCGTGGTCGTGTCTCTTCGTCGACGGCGAGGCACTCGTACTCGGGCTTGACCGCGAGGGCTACGCGATCTCGAGCGGATCCTCATGTGTCTCCGATCTCCGCAGGCCAAGCCATGTGCTCGTCGCCATGGGCGCGCTCACGCAGGGCAATGTGCGCGTGTCACTCCCCTTCGGCGTGGACGACGACACGGTCGACGGCTTCATCGCGAAGTTCCCGCGCGTCGTCGCGGACATCCGTGCCATGCTCCAGGTCGAGGACCTCACGATGGAGAAGCGCGATGACTGACATGCCACGTCCCGATATGCGCCTCAACGAGCGCGGGCATCGCTGCCCCATGCCAGTCATCGCCGTAGCCCGCGCGGCCAAGCAGGTGGACTCGGGCACCGTCATCGCTGTCGCGTGCACCGATCCGGGTGCGGCGTCGGACATCCCGGCCTGGTGCGAGATGCGCGGGGTCGACTACCTCGGCTGTGCGACCGAGCCCGACGGGGCCGTCAGCTATTTCGTGCAGACGCGCTGATTCGAGGCGGCAGGTCAAGCGCGATCGACAGGCGGCGCAGGTACTCCGCGCGAGGGATGGCCACCACGCCGAGCGATTCCAGGTGCGGGGTGGCCCACTGCACGTCGAGCAGGCGCCCTTCGCGCGCTGCCAACGCGCCACCCAGCGCATCGATGAGGCCCACGAGTGCCACCTTGGATGCATCCCGGGCACGGTGGAACATCGACTCCCCGGCGAAGAGCCCGCCGATCTCCAGCCCATAGAGGCCGCCGGCCAGCTCGCCTTCATCCCACACCTCGATGGAGTGCGCGTAGCCGAGCATGTGCATTCTCGAGTACGCCGCGCGGAATGACGGCGTAATCCAACCGTGTGCGCGTCGCTGATCCGCACAGGCCGCGATGACGTCCTCGAAGGCCTCGTCCACGGTGACCCGGTAGCGCCGTCGCGAGGCGCGAAGCGATCGCGTCACCCGCAGGCGATCCAGGGGCAGGACGCCGCGGGGGTCGGGTGACCACCAACCCAGCGGACCATCCGTGCCCACATCCATGGGAAACAGGCCACGGGAATAGGCCGCCAGCAGGGTCCGTGGCTCGAGATCCGCGCCGACGGCGAGCATCTCCTCGCCCGCCGGTGCCTCACGCGGATCCGGCAGGTCCCAGTCGCATTCCGGCAGCGGGCCCATACGATCGGTCAGGGCAGCAAGCAGCGGATGTGGGCACCGATGTCGGCGGCCGACTCCACGCCGTACGTCTCGGTGATCCGATCCAGGAAAGCCTGGCGTCCAAGCACGTACTCCTGCGTGCCGACCGTCTCGATGACATGCGTCGCGAGCATGGAGCCGATCTGGGCGCACCTCTCGTCGGAGACTCCCCAGGCCAGCCCCGCCACGAATCCGGCGCGGAAGGCATCGCCGACCCCGGTCGGATCGAGGACGGCCGACTCCTGCGGGCAGCCCACTTCGACGACGGGATGGCCCCTGCGCTCGACACGTGCGCCCTTGTCGCCGAGCGTCGTGATGCGGCACTCGACCCTGTCCAGGATCTCCTCCGCCGACCATCCCGTCTTCTGCTCCGTGAGCGCGGCCTCGTATTCGTTGGTGAAGAGGTACTTCGCCCCGTCGATGAGCTGGCGGATCTCCGGGCCGTCCATGCGGGCGAGCTGCTGCGACGGGTCGGCGGCGAAGGGATAGCCGCGCTGACGGCACTCGTCCGTGTGACGAAGCATGCCGTCGGGATCAGTCGGTCCGATGATCACCAGGTCCGGGTGGCCCACGCGCGCGACCACGGGCTCCAGCTCGATGTCACGCGCCTCGCTCATCGCGCCGGGATAGAAGGACGCCAGCTGATTGGCCTCGACATCCGTGGTACAGACGAATCGCGCGGTGTGCTGGACCTCGCTCACGTGGACCGAGTCGGTGTCGACCCCGTGGCGCTCGAGCCACGAGCGGTAGTCGTCGAAGTCGACGCCAACCGCGTCCACGAGCACGGGCCGCAGGCCGAGACATGCCATCCCGAAGGAGATATTGGCCGCCACTCCGCCCCGGCGTACCTCGAGGGTCTCCACGAGGAAGGACAGCGAGATCCGATCGAGCTTGTCCGCGACGAGGGAGTCCGCGAAGCGACCGGGGAATGTCATGAGGTGATCGGTCGCGATGGACCCCGTCACGATGATGGACACGGGCGAGACCCTATCGGGCGGTCTTGCCGGTGGTCGATACAACCGCATTGCGCACGCTCAGGGCCGAAAGTCGGCACGTGGCGTGCGCAATCACATCGTCTGGTGGCCGGGCTCGATCAGGCGCAGGCGTGTATCAGTGGAAGGAGTCGCCGCACGCGCAGGAGCCGGTGGCGTTGGGATTGTCGATCGTGAAGCCCTGCTTCTCGATCGTGTCGACGAAGTCGATCGTCGCCCCGCCGAGGTAGGGAGCACTCATCCGATCCGTGACGACCCCGACACCCTCGAAGTCCTTGACCACGTCGCCGTCCAGCGAGCGATCGTCGAAGAAGAGTTGGTAGCGCAAACCCGAGCAGCCGCCCGGCTGGACCGCGATGCGCAGCGTGAGATCGTCGCGGCCCTCGGCCTCCAGCAGTGCCTTGACCTTCGAGGCAGCCGCCTCGGTCAGGACGATGCCGTCCGTGGTCGTCGTCTCCGCGGTCATGGTGCTCCTCCTTGTTGGGCGGTCTTCCAGCCTCGTGAACTGATAACACGACCGCCTGGCGGATTGTTCCTCAGTGGCACTGTGCCCCTCAGCGACGCTCCCGAGGTCCCGACCAGCATGTCACAAGGCTGGCGCCCAGGCCAGGCGGCGCGGATCCGGCTCGCTCCGTCCGCTCAGCGCGACCACTGGCCCGCGACCCGCGCGGCCCTCGCGGCGAGGGAGTACGCAGCCTCGGCACTGGACCCCGGCATCAGGCCCTCCTCGGAGACGGCGTGCGCCTCGGTGACGCCCAGTGCGACGTACTCCCGCTTGCCCACCTCCACGCGTCCGGCGATGACGACGACCGGCCGTCCCTGATCGAGCGCGGCCGCCGCCACGCCGGTGACCACCTTGCCCCGCAGCGACTGCCAGTCGAAGCTGCCCTCGCCCGTGATGACCAGGTCGCTGTCGGCCACTGCCGAGGCAAGTCCGACCGCCTCCATCACGGTGGCGATACCCGGCACCCGCCGCGCGCCCAGCAGCATGAGGCCGTATCCCAGGCCGCCGCCGGCCCCCGCACCGAGCGCGACCGCAGGATCCCTGCCGTCCGACTGCCGGCCGATGGCACGGGAGTACGCCGTCAGCGCGGTCTCGAGCTCGTCGACCGCCGAGGCATCGGCGCCCTTCTGCGGCGCGAAGCCGTGCGCAGCGCCGCGTGAGCCGAGGAGCGGCGAGTCGACATCTGTTGCCGCGATGAGTTCCGCGTCACCGATCCGTGCGCGGGCCGCAGTGAGATCGACACAGGCAGCGGCATCCACCGCGCCGCCGCCCGCGTCCATGGCCACCGGCCGGCCCCCGTCATCGACTGCGGCAGCACCGAGCGCGGCAAGCATGCCCGCGCCACCGTCGGACGATGCGGTGCCGCCGAGGCCGACGACGACGGTGCGCGCGCCCGCATCGATGGCAGCGGCAATGAGCTGCCCGACTCCGTAGGACGAGGCCCGGCGCGCATCGCGGCGATCGGGGTGCACGAGCGCGAGACCACACCCGTGCGCGGATTCGACGTACGCCGTCCGCCCCACCATGGCGATCATGCCGATGGCGGTCTCGCCCAGGGGACCTCGGACACCCACGGGGACGATCTCGGCATCCGTCGCCGCGGTGATCGCCGCGACGAAGCCCGGGCCACCATCGGAGAGGGGCATGAGCGTCAGGGCATCGTCGGGTGCGCGGGATCGCCAGCCGGACGCGATGGCCTCCGCGGCCTGCGCCGCCGTCAGGGTGCCCGTGAAATCATCGGGCGCGATGAGCACGCGCACTCGCTGACCGTATCCGCCCAGGTGCACGACCGCCGCACGGTGAGACAATGATCGAATGGCGTTCACCGAGCCCGCGCCCACACCGCTCGCTCTCCTGCTGCTCGGCCACGGTGCCGACCCCGATAGCGAACGCGGCGTCGAGTGCCCGGGTGACCTCCCACCCGTGAGCGATCCCGACCTGGTCGCGCGAGCAGCCGCCGCCAAGGCCGCCCTCGGCGATCGCCTCTACATCCTCGGTCACCACTACCAGCGCGATGAGGTGATTCAGTTCGCCGACACCACCGGCGACTCCTTCAAGCTCTCGCAGCAGGCTGCCGCGCATCCCGAGGCGGAGTTCATCGTCTTCTGCGGTGTGCACTTCATGGCCGAGAGCGCCGACATCCTCACCGCCGACCACCAGCAGGTTGTACTCCCTGACCTCGCCGCCGGCTGCTCTATGGCGGACATGGCGGCCATCCACCAGGTCGACGCCGCCTGGGCCGCATTCGAGGCCGCCGGCATCGCCTCGACGACGATCCCGATCACGTACATGAACTCCGCAGCGGACATCAAGGCCTTCACGGGCCGCAATGGCGGAGCCATCTGCACATCGAGCAACGCAAAGCGGTCGCTCGAGTGGGCCTTCGAGCGAGGTGAGCGCGTGCTCTTCCTGCCCGATCAGCACCTCGGCCGCAATACCGCCGTGCGTGATCTGGGCATTTCCCTGGACGAATGCGTGGTGTGGGATCCGCTGCGCGATCACGGTGGACTGACCGACGATGAGCTCCGCGCAGCCAGGGTGATCCTGTGGCGCGGGCATTGCTCGGTGCACGGGAGATTCACGGCTGAGAGCGTGGCTGACGTGCGCGAGCGAGTGCCGGGAGTCCAGGTGCTGGTGCACCCCGAGTGCCGCTACGAGGTCGTCGAGGCCGCCGACCTCGTGGGCTCCACCGAGTTCATCATCAAGACCCTCGCGGATGCGCCCGCAGGCAGCGCCTGGGCGATCGGCACCGAGC
>JAULZJ010000263.1:0-2413 GCA_032117435.1 Candidatus Nanopelagicales bacterium
GGTGGGGAAGGTGGATCCCGAGGCCTCGAACTCGGCATTGGCCATGGCCCAGCCGCCCTCGCAGCGGAAGTCCTCCATGTCGACGAAGGTGGATCCGGGGTAGTTGGCCTCGAAGTCAGCCTCGACCGCGGCTCGAATGGTCGGCTCATCGCACACCGCCTGGCCGCCGAGGGTTGGCGCCGACGTCGGATCGGTGGCGCCGTTGCCGCCGCACCCCACGAGCGCGAGGAGCGCAGCAGCCGATGCCACGGCAAGGCCAGCGGGTCTCCTCATGAAGCGAGCCTAGGTCGGCTGGGCTAGCGTCCCACCATGCGCGAGGCCGACCCAGGGAATTCCCAGGAACATGCTGACCTGCGTCGTCCGGTCATCGTGGCGATCGGTGGAAGCACCCGGGCGCAGTCGACATCGGAGGCTGCCCTGCGCATCGCTGCCGACGGGGCCCGCGCGGTGGGTGCCCATGTCGAGATCCTCGGCGGGCGCGACCTGATGCTTCCGATCTATGACCCCGACGACGCCGTGCGTGTGCCCGAAGCGCAGCACCTTCTCGACCTCGTGCGCCGCGCCGACGGACTCATCGTGGTGAGCCCGGGCTACCACGGGGGCCTCAGCGGCCTGGTCAAGAACGCGCTCGACTACCTCGAGGACCTCCGCGACGACGGGGGACGCGGTGCCTACCTGCACGGTCGCGCCGTGGGCTGCATCGCCGTCGCACATGGTTGGCAGGCCGCTGTAGGCACGCTGCACCAGCTCCGCCAGGTGGTGCACGCGCTCCGCGGGTGGCCGACGCCCTTTGGCGCGGTCGTCAACTCCTCGGAGGTCCGCCTCGATCATCCCGAGGCTGCGCCTTCAGCCGTGGAGCAGTTGCACCTCGTGGGCGAGCAAGTGACGGAGTTCGCGCACATGCGTCATGCATACCTGCGTGCGGGAGGAACGGGCTCATGAAGAGGCGCGTGCCCCGCTGGCGCGACCTGCAGCCGCTCCTGGGCGACGTCCGGCCTCGCTTCGACCGGACCCAGGCCCAACTCGAGACATGCGCAAGCGTCGCAGATGTGCGGGCCCTCGCCCGTCGTCGCGTGCCGCGCGCCGTCTTCGACTACACGGATGGGGCGGCGGGAGCTGATGAGGCGAGTCTTCGCCGGGCGCGCCACGCCTTCACGCGGGTGGAATTCCAGCCGAAGGTGCTCCAGGATGTGCGTCAGATCGATACGTCTACATCGATCCTCGGTGAGCGATCCGCGCTGCCCCTGATCTTTTCGCCCACCGGCTTCACGCGAATGATGCACTACGCCGGGGAGCCAGCGGTAGCGCGCGTCGCGGAGCGCATCGGCGTCCCCTACGGACTGTCTACGCTCGGCACGACGTCGATCGAGGACCTGGCCGCCGCCGCCCCCGGTGTGCGCAGGTGGTTCCAGCTCTACCTCATGACGGATCGCGGCTATGGCGTGGAGCTCGTCGAGCGCGCTCAGGTTGCTGGATACGACACGATCATCCTCACCGTCGATACGCCGGTGGCAGGCAGGCGCCACCGCGATGTGCGCAACGGGCTCACGATCCCGCCACGGCTCACGCCCCGCACGCTCGCTGACATGGCGCTGCATCCGCGGTGGTGGATGAACCTCCTCACCACCGAGCCACTCACATTTGCGACGCTCACGAGCACGGAGGGCACGGTCGCGGATCTCATCGCGCGCGTCTTCGACCCGGCGATCACGCTGGACGACCTGGACTGGCTGAGGTCCGTGTGGTCCGGACGGCTCGTCGTCAAGGGCATCCAGACGGTGGACGACGCCGTGATGGTCGCCGAGCACGGCGCGGACGGGGTCATCCTGTCCACGCATGGCGGGCGCCAGCTCGAGCGCGCGCCGGTCCCCTTCGAGATCCTGCCGCGCGTGCGCGAGGCCCTCGATGCGCGCGTGGAGGTCTTCATCGACGGGGGAATCCTGTCGGGCTCCGACGTCGTCGCGGCACTGTGCCAGGGCGCCACGGCCGTGGGGGTCGGACGGGCCTACCTCTACGGCCTCATGGCCGGCGGGGAGGCCGGCGTGCAGCGGGTGGCCGATCTCCTCGCCGAGGAGGTCACCACGACAATGGCCCTCCTCGGGCGCACGAGCGTGGCCGCCCTCGGCGGCGACTGCCTGCGCCTGAGGGACTGACCCAGATCGGGTGCGGCGGCGCCCGAGCGGCGCTAGCGTCCGCGGATGGTCCACGTGATGGAGTTCCGGCCGGAGCGCTCCCAGTACGCCTACACTTTCGGCGGGGTCGCCCCCATCGCGCGCGTCGCACCCGGCACCGTGATGAAGTTGTGGTCCGAGGACGCCTTCAACTTCGCATTGCAGTCGGTCAGCGATCTGTCGAGCGCCAAGGTGGACCTGCGCTACGTCAATCCGCAGACAGGTCCCTTCTACGTCGAGGG
>JAULZJ010000264.1:0-558 GCA_032117435.1 Candidatus Nanopelagicales bacterium
GTTAGGCGCTGAGGCGCAGCACCAGGATCCGATCATCGCCGTCGCGAGCATCGCCCCGGCCATCGGTGTTGGAGGTCATCAGCCACAGCGTGCCGTCCGGCATCGCCTCGATGGTGCGCAGTCGCCCGAGTTCGCCGAGGTCGAGGGCGATCGGCTCACCGGCACGGTCTCCGACGAGTGGCACCTGCCAGAGGACTTCCCCGCGCAGTGACGCGACGTACGCCACGTCGTCGACGATGGCGATCCCGCTCGGTGAGGCGAGCGAGGTGGGGGACCACTGGGCCTGCGGATCGACATACCCATCCGGCAGTTGCGGCGAGTCAGTAGTCGCCATGCCCTCGACGATCGGCCAACCGTAGTTGCCGCCGGGGTCGATGCGATTGAGCTCATCGGCATCCTTGGCCCCGAATTCGGTCGCCCAGAGCCTGCCCGCGGAGTCGAATGCAAGCCCCTGCACGTTGCGGTGGCCGACCGAGTAGACCGGCGATCCCGGGAAGGGATTGTCGGACGGCACGGCACCATCCGGATCGACGCGGAGGATCTTGCCGCCGAGTGACT
>JAULZJ010000264.1:568-2690 GCA_032117435.1 Candidatus Nanopelagicales bacterium
ATACCCGCCTTGGGAATGCCGGTGACGATGTCGTCCCGCGCGCCATCCGGATCATCGAGGGGCATGCGAATCACGCGATTGTCGGTCTCGGTCGTCACATAGGCGTAGAGCCAGTCCCGGGACGGGCTCACCGCGATGCCGAGCAGTCCGCCCTCGCCGTCGGGCGCTGCCTCGGGGACTCGTGCGAATTCGACCGGCTCCTGGCCGTCCATCACCTCGAGGATGCGCCCGGTGTCGCGCTCGCTGACGAGCGCCGCTCCCTCCCCGAGGGCCGCGAGTCCCCAGGGGGAGATGAAACGGGCCACGTCCTCGGACGCGACGGACACGGCCGGTGGTGCCGCGGATGGCGTGGCGGGCACGGGTCCGGTCACCGGCGCCCCGCTCGCACAGGCGACGAGGAGCAGCGGCAGTGCGATGGCAGGAAGTCGGCGCACCCCTCCACTATGCGATGAGGACTGCCCAGGCGCGACCTGACGTCGAGCGTGGTCGCCGCCTGTGGTGGGCTATCACCGTGATCGTCCTGCCGCGTGAGATCGCTGCCCACGTCGGTCGCGAGGACGTGGTGGTGTGGGATGGGGATCCGGTCGCGCCGCCGCCGGAGACCCGCTTCTACGTGCCGTCCTACATGGCGGGGGAGTGGGCTTTCGCCGCCATGGGCGCGATGCCCGAGCTCGAGGTCTGCCAGCTCCCGACCGCTGGCTTCGAGCATGCGCTCGCGCAGCTGCCCCCCGGGGTGACGCTGTGCAATGCGGCAGGAGTGCACGACGCGAGTACGGCGGAACTCGCCGTCGGTCTCATCCTTGCGCGCCTGCGCTGCCTCGACGACATGGCGCGTGCCATGCCCGCGGGGGACTTCATCCACGATCGCTACGACGCGCTCGCGGACAAGCGTGTCCTCATCGTCGGAGCTGGCGGCATCGCCCGTGCACTGGCGCGTCGACTCGAGGGATTCGAGTGCGTGGTGCAGCTCGTGGGTCGCACGGCGCGCACCGGTGTCCATGCGCGGGCAGAGCTCCCGGAGCTGCTGCCCAGTGCCGATGTGGTCGTCATCGCCGTTCCCCTCGATGACTCGACGCGCGGCATGGTCGACGCCGACTTCCTGGCCCGGATGCGTGACGGCACCGTGCTGGTCAACGTCGCCCGAGGCGCCATCGTCCGCACCGATGCCATAGTCGCCGAGGCGGGGCGCCTGTCCTTCGCGCTGGATGTCACCGACCCCGAGCCACTGCCGCCGGAGCACCCGCTCTGGCGAGCACCCGGAGTGCTCATCACACCGCACGTGGGTGGCAACACATCGGCCTTCCTGCCCCGCATCGGACGCCTCGTCCGGGAGCAAGTCGGCAGGTGGGAGTCGGGGGCTCCGCTGGCCAACGTCATCGTGTCCTAGGCTGGCATTCATGGTCGACATGAAGCCCCGCAGTCGCGACGTGACCGATGGCCTCGAGCGGGCGCCGGCCCGCGGCATGCTCCGCGCGGTGGGCATGGGGGACGATGATTTCGTCAAGCCGCAGATCGGTGTGGCGTCCTCCTGGAACGAGATCACCCCCTGCAACCTCTCGCTAGCCCGACTCGCCCTCGCGGCCAAGGAGGGGGTGTTCTCCGCGGGGGGCTTCCCCATGCAGTTCGGCACGATCTCCGTGTCCGACGGCATCTCCATGGGACACGAGGGCATGCACTTCTCGCTCGTGAGCCGGGAGATCATCGCCGACTCGGTCGAGGCCGTCATGCAGGCCGAGCGCCTCGACGGCATGGTGACCTTCGCCGGCTGCGACAAGAGCCTGCCCGGCATGCTCATGGCGGCGGCACGCCTCGATCTCGCGAGTGTCTTCGTCTACGCCGGATCGATCCTGCCCGGCTTCGCCAAGATGTCGGATGGGTCCGAGAAGGAAGTCACCATCATCGACGCCTTCGAGGCGGTGGGCGCCTGTGCGCGCGGTCTTATGTCGCGGGAGGACGTCGACGCGATCGAGCGAGCCATCTGCCCAGGTGAGGGCGCCTGCGGAGGCATGTACACCGCAAACACGATGGCCAGCGCTGCGGAGGCCATGGGGATGTCGCTCCCCGGGTCCGCCGCTCCGCCCGCCGTCGACCGCCGGCGCGATGGCTACGCCCGCAAGTCCGG
>JAULZJ010000265.1:0-19411 GCA_032117435.1 Candidatus Nanopelagicales bacterium
TTGCTATGCCGTCCTCGGCATCGTGCACGCCCGGTGGAGTCCCGTGCCGGGGCGCTTCAAGGACTTCATCGCGATGCCGAAGTTCAACATGTACCAGTCCCTGCACACGACGGTCATCGGCCCAGGCGGCAAGCCCGTGGAATTGCAGATCCGCACCTGGGACATGCATCGCGCGGCGGAATTCGGCGTGGCCGCCCACTGGCGCTACAAGCAGCGCGATGTCGGCGGCAAGCAGGGGCCCGACGACTTCGGCTGGCTGCGACAGTTGCTCGAGTGGCAGCGGGAGACCGCCGACCCCGATGAATTCCTCGACTCCCTTCGCTATGACCTGTCCTCCTCCGAGGTTTTCGTCTTCACTCCGAAGGGAGACGTCGTCGCCCTGCCGCAGGGGAGCACGTCCGTCGACTTCGCCTACAGTGTCCACACCGAGGTGGGCCATCGCTGCGTGGGTGCACGCGTCAACGGCAAGCTCGTGCCCTTGGAGTCCGAACTCTCCAACGGCGATGTCGTCGAGGTCTTCACCTCCAAGGCGGAAGGGGCCGGTCCGAGTCGCGACTGGCTGACCTTCGTGAAGTCGCCGCGGGCCAAGTCCAAGATCAAGGCGTGGTTCAGCAAGGAGCGCCGCGAGGAGGCCATCGAGCAGGGCAAGGAGGCGATCGTCCGGGCGATGCGCAAGGAGGGTCTACCCCTCCAGCGGCTCATGACCAATCAGGCCTTGACCACCATTGCCGCCGAGTCCCACCAGCAGGATGTGTCCGCGCTGTATGCCGCCGTGGGCGAGGGGCGTGTCTCAGCGGCGAGTATTGTGCGCCGCCTCGTCGCCGCGGCGGGGGGCGTGGACGGTGCGGCTGACGATGTGGCTGAGGCCTTCACTCCCACGGGTGGCGGACGATCCACCGGCACGGGCGACGCCGGTGTGCTGGTGAAGGGTGCCAGCGACGTGTGGGTCAAGCTGGCGCGGTGCTGCACTCCGGTGCCCGGCGATGACATCGTCGGCTTCGTGACCCGCGGGTCCGGCGTATCCGTGCACCGCCGATCCTGCGTCAACGTGCCGGGGCTTGAAGCCCAGCAGGATGCGGGCTCACGATTCGTCGATGTGTCCTGGGCACCCTCCTCGGGCAGCGTCTTCCTGGTCAATATCCAGGTCGAGGCCCTGGATCGGGCCAGGCTGCTCTCGGATGTCACGCGGGCCCTCTCGGACCAGCACGTCAACATCCTCAGTGCCTCCGTCACCACCACGCGTGAGCGCATTGCCCTTTCGCGATTCACCTTCGAGATGGCCGACCCCAAGCATCTCGGGGCTGCCCTGAAGGCCGTGCGCCAGGTGGATGGCGTCTTCGACGCTTACCGGATCTGACCCTGGTCGCGGCGAGCGCCTCGCCTAGCCGGGCCCGGTGAAGTCCGACATCGTGCCCTCGACGGCGGCGAGGAGTGCACGGGTGGACTCGACAGTGGACTCCGCCTGTGCGATGGCGCGCACGTCGCCCGATGCGTGCGCCGCGGCAAGTGCCTCCTCCGCCTTGTTCAACGATGCTCGGAATTTCGCGGCGGTGTCCTCCGCGCGTGCCCGGCGTGCGGGGTCGGTGGCAGACCATCGCCGGTCATCCGCCTGGCGCACGGCCTCCTCCACGGAGCGCAGACGACGTTCGATGCGCTCCTTGTCGCTGCGCGGCACGTGCCCGATGGCCTCCCAGCGCTCCTGCACGCTGCGCAGGGCGCGTTTCGCCGCAGCGATGTCGGTGACGGGGAGGATAGCCTCGGCTTCGACCACGAGTGCCGCCTTGCGCTCGAGGTTGGCGCGATGCTCCACGTCTCGCTCGGCGTTGACGGCATCGCGTGAGGCGAAGAAGGCATCCTGGGCGGCCCGGAAGCGTGCCCACAGCCGGTCCTCATCCTGGCGACTGCCACGGGGAGCTGCCTTCCAGCGATCCATGAGCGACCGGTAGGCGCGTGTCGTCGCTGCCCAGTCGGTGGACGTGGATAGCGCCTCGGCCTCACGGATGAGAGTGTCCTTGGCGCCCATCGCCTCCTTGCGCTCGGCGTCGCGGGCAGCGAAGTGCTGGCGGCGACGGCGATCGAAGGCAGTGCGGGCAGAACTGAAGCGCTTCCACAGGGGCTGCTCGCGCCCGCGGTCGATGCGCGGCGCGGCCTTCCAGGCCTCTAGGAGTGCGGTGAATCTCTCGCCCGTGGCCTTCCACTGCGTGGACTCCGCCAGCGACTCGGCCTCGACGACGAGTGCCTCGCGGGCGGCCAGGGCCTCCTCGCGCTGACGTGCGCGGGCCTCCTCGCGCGCGGCGCGCGCCGTGGCCATGAGCGCGTCTACCTCGTCGCAGGCGCGGGCGAGTTCCTCGACGTCGCCGAGGAATGCCGGGGCGGTCATGGCTTCGCGCGCGTGGGCAACCGCCGTGGGCGCAGTGTCGAGCCCGCGGCCCTCCTTCAGGCGAAATGCTGCAAGGTCTACCTCGACGAGCAGATCGTCGTACTTGCGGCCGAAGAAGGCCAGGCCCTCCTCGGGGGTACCGGCGGCCCAATTGCCCACGGCGACCTCGCCAGCCGGGGTCCTCAGCCAGACCGTTCCCTCCGCGTCGATGCGACCGAAACGGGCTGGATCGGTGCGCCGCACGGGCGGGCCAGCCTGCGGCGCGGGTCGCTTGAGTGCCGTGGGTCGCGGCACGGGCACGGGTGCGGGCACGGGCACGGGCGCACCCGAGAGCAAGGGGTCAGCGGCCGCTGCTGCGAGCGCGGGCGCCGGCCCGCGGGATTCGAGCACGCCGAACGGCGCGGGTGCTAGCGCGACTTCCTCGACGACCTCAGTCTCGCCGCTCGGAGCCGCAGGTGTGCCCTCGCTCATCGACCCTCCCTAGTTTGCCGGCGACGTGGTCAGCGTCGCCTTCTCGATGACGACCGGTTGGGCCGGAGGCCCGTCCGTGCCGCCGCCTTCGACCCCGGCCGCCGCGATACCCTCCACGACATCGAGGCCCTTGGTTACCTTCCCCCAGATGGTGTAACCCGAGGGCAGGGTCGTATCCGCATAGACGATGAAGAACTGACTGCCCCCCGTGCCCGGACCGGCATTGGCCATGGCCACCGTCCCCGCCGGGTAGTTGTCGGCCCCCTCGGCGGGCAGGTTCTCGTCGGGAATGGAGTAGCCGGGACCGCCCGTGCCATTGCCCGCAGGGTCGCCGCACTGCAGCACGTAGATGCCCTCCGTCGTGAGTCGATGGCAGGCCGTGAGGTTGAAGTAGCCCTCCTCGGTGAGGAAGGCCATGGAGGAGACCGTGGCGGGTGCCTCGGCGGGAAGCGTGTCGATGACGATCTCTCCGCAGTTGGTGGCCAGGGTCATGGTGTACGCCGTATCGGGCTTGAGGCTGTCCTTCGGAGCGGTCGGCCAACTCATGTCATCCGCGCGTGCCTGAGGAGCGGGCGCGCAGTTCGGATCCGGCTGAGCCGTCGGCTCGTCCGTGGTGGATTCCGTGGGCTCGGGCGATGCGGCGTCCGAGGGGTCCACCGCCTCGGAGGGTGCGATGCTCTCGGTCGGGATCGTGGTCTCCGCGGGTGCGGCGACGTCCGCCGGATCGGAGGAGCGATTCAGGACGACCCAGGCGAGTACGCCACCGACGACAGCGACGACGGCGACGATGGCGAGGATGCGGTTGCGACCGCTGCGCTGCTGCGCGGCCTCGGCCCGGCGTGCGGCCTGCCGCTCTGCCTTGGCCCGTGCCACCTCACGCCTGCGCTTGCTCGACGTCACCCTCACCCTCCCTCGTGGACACTCCAGGACCGCCGCGTGAGTCTATGGCCTCACATCGCGCCCGGTAGGCTCGCGGGGCACCCAGTCAACCCGGAGGTCCCGCATGCCCGCCCGCAGGCCATCGTGTTCGTGACGGGCTTCCCCGCGGGCGCCTGGGGGACGAATTGTTACGCGGTCGCAACCGGCGAGGGCGAGGACTGCCTCATCGTGGATCCGGGGCAGGCGAGCCTCGGGCCCCTCGCCGAGATCCTGGAGCGCCACCGCCTTCGGCCGGTGGCAGTGCTCCTCACGCATGGGCACCTCGATCACGTCTGGTCCGTCGCCCCGCTCACGGCCGGCAAGGACATCCCGGCGTACATCCACACCGATGATCGCTATCGCCTCGCGGACATCATCGGGTCGACGTTCAGCATGTCTCGCGAGCAGTTGCTCTCGATGACGGAGGGTGCGCTTGAACTCACGGAGCCGGAGGACGTGCGCTTGCTCGCCGATGGCGACTTGCTCGAGATAGCCGGCGTGCCGCTCACCGTCGCGCATGCACCTGGACACACCGAGGGTTCCGTCGCGTTCCTGTCCGGCCGGGATGGTGAGCGCCCTCCGGTGATGCTGAGCGGGGACCTGCTCTTCGCGGGCTCGATCGGTCGCACGGACCTGCCCGGAGGCGACCCTGCGGCGATGACACGGAGCCTGAGCTCGGTGGTCTTGCCGCTGGACGACGACACCGTGGTGCTCCCCGGCCATGGCGAGACGACCACGATCGGCCGGGAGCGCGCGACCAACCCCTTCCTGCAGGAACTGGGCTCGGCCCCGGCGCCGAGGGGGCTGTGATGGCACGATCGGCCGGTCTCTCCGGCTTCCCCGAGTGGCTCCCCGAGGGTCGTCTGGTCGAGCTCGGCGTCCTCGACGTGGTTCGGCAGGTGTTCGAGCTCCACGGCTTCACCCCCATCGAGACGCGCAGCGTCGAGCCGGTGGAGGTTCTCCAGAGCAAGGGGGAAATCGACAAGGAGGTGTACGCCGTACGCCGGCTCCACGCCGAGGCCGACGACGGTGACGGCCTGGCGCTGCACTTCGATCTCACCGTGCCCTTTGCGCGCTACGTGGTCGAGCACGCCGGCCAGCTGGACTTCCCCTTCCGTCGCTATCAAGTGCAGAAGGTCTGGCGCGGGGAGCGGCCCCAGGAGGGTCGCTTCCGCGAATTCACTCAGGCGGATATCGACATCATCGACGTCGACGACCTTGCGTCGCACCATGACGCGGAGATGGCGATCGTGATGGCGGAGGTCTTCGCCAACCTGCCAGCGCTGCCTCGCGCGACCATCCACGTCAACAATCGCAAGGTGCTCGAGGGCTTCTACCGAGGGCTCGGCATCACGGACATCGCGGTCGTGCTCCGCGCCATCGACAAGATCGACAAAGTCGGCGCCGCCAAGGTGCGGGTGATGCTGACGGAGCGTGGGCTCTCCGATGGGCTCGCCGATCAGGTGCTGGCGCTTGCCGAGATCCGGGGGACCGGCCGGGAAGTGGCTGACCGGGTGCGCGCACTCGGAGTCGCTGATCCGCTCCTGGAGGAGGGCCTCGCAGAGCTTGTGAGCGTCGTCGATGCGGCCGAGCGCGTCCGCCCCGGGGCTGTCGTGGCCGACCTCCGTATCGCGCGCGGCCTGGACTACTACACCGGCACCGTCTACGAGACCACGCTGGAGGGCTACGAGTCGTTCGGCTCGATCTGCTCCGGGGGCCGGTACGACGCTCTTGCCACGGACGGCCGTACGACGTACCCAGGCGTGGGGATCTCCCTGGGGGTCACGCGACTCGCGTCGCTCCTGCTGGGTCGCGATCTCGTGCGTTCCACCCGCAAGGTCAATTCGGCGGTGCTCGTCGCGGTGACAGATGAGGAGTCACGCCAGCGCAGCGATGCCATCGCGCACGAACTGCGCTCGAGGGGTATCCCCTGCGAGGTCGCGCCACGCGCGGAGAAGTTCGGCAAGCAGATCCGTTATGCCGATCGTCGGGGGATTCCCTTCGTGTGGTTTCCCGCGGACGATGGAGACACGGTCAAGGACATTCGCAGCGGTGATCAGGTAGGTGCCGACGCGCAGACGTGGATGCCCCCCGATACTGACCTGTGGCCGCTACTCGTGGCCGTATCAGTCGACGAAGGAGCATCGTGATCCGCACGCACCGGGCCGGCACGCTGACGAGCGCCGACGAGGGGGCGACGGTCACCCTGGCAGGCTGGGTCGATCGTCGGCGTGATCACGGCGGTGTGGCGTTCCTCGACCTGCGCGATGCGAGCGGGATAGTGCAGGTCGTCGTCAACGACGCAGACGTCGCCCATGGGCTGCGCGATGAGTACTGCCTGCGCATCGTGGGCTCGGTGCGCCGCCGGCCCGAGGGCAATGAGAACCCCGAAATCCCGACCGGTGCCCTCGAGATCGAGGCCAGCGAGGTCGAGGTGCTCAGCCCGGCGGCGCCGCTGCCCTTCCCCGTCGACGATCGCGCGACTGTGGGGGAGGAGGCGCGCCTGCGCTACCGCTACCTGGATCTGCGCCGCCCGTCGGTCGGCGACAACCTGCGCATGCGATCGAAGCTCAATCAGATCGCGCGCGATGTGCTCCTGGATCGGGACTTCGTCGAGATTGAGACGCCGACCCTCACCGCTTCCACGCCGGAGGGCGCAAGGGACTTCCTCGTGCCGGCGCGATTGCAGCCGGGCAACTGGTATGCCCTGCCGCAGTCGCCACAGCTCTTCAAGCAATTGCTCATGGTCGCCGGCATGGAGCGCTACTTCCAGATCGCACGGTGCTACCGCGACGAGGACTTCCGTGGAGACCGGCAGCCGGAGTTCACCCAGCTCGATATCGAGATGTCCTTCATCGAGCAGGAGGATGTCATCGAGGTCGGCGAGGCCGTCATCCGCGCGCTGTGGCAGGGCATCCTGGGCGTCGACATCGGCGAGGTGCCCCGCATGCGCTACTTCGAGGCGATGCGACGCTTCGGCACCGATAAGCCCGATCTGCGCTTCGGCCTCGAGTTAGTGGATCTCACCGACTACTTCCGCGAGACGCCCTTCCGGGTCTTCCAGGCCCCGTACGTCGGCGCGGTTGTCATGCCTGGTGGCGCGGATCAGCCGCGGCGGACCTTCGACGCCTGGCAGGAGTGGGCCAAGCAGCGAGGCGCCAAGGGCCTCGCCTACGTCACCTTCGGGGCGGATGGCGAGCTCGGCGGCCCCGTCGCCAAGAACCTCTCCGACGCCGAGCGTGAGGGCCTCCAGGCAGCGGTCGGTGCTGCTGCGGGTGACTGCGCCTTCTTCGCCGCCGGGCCTGCGTCGGATGCGCGAGCGCTACTCGGTGCCGCGCGCGTGGAGATCGGCCACCGCCTCGGGCTCATCGATGAGTCCGCGTGGTCCTTCCTGTGGGTCATCGATGCGCCCATGTTCGAGCAGACTGAGGAGGACGACGGCTCGCAGGGCTGGACCGCAGTGCACCATCCCTTCACCTCGCCCAATGGAGAGTGGATCGACTCCTTCGAGTCCGCTCCCGATCAGGCGCTCGCCTGGGCATACGACATGGTGTGCAACGGCAACGAGATCGGCGGCGGCTCGGTGCGTATCCACCGTCGCGACGTGCAGGAGCGCGTCTTCGCGCTCCTCGGCATGAGCGAGGAGGAGGCGCAGTCGAAGTTCGGCTTCCTGCTCGAGGCATTCCAGTACGGGCCCCCGCCGCATGGCGGCATTGCGTTCGGCATCGATCGAGTGGCGATGCTCCTCGCCGGAGCCTCGAGCATTCGCGATGTGATCGCCTTCCCCAAGACCGGCGGCGGCCAGGACCCGCTCACGGGTGCGCCGACTCCCATCACCCCCAAGCAGCGCAAGGAGGCCGGCATCGATGCAGCACCCGCTGCGCCAAGCCCGGCCTAGTGATCCGTTCCTCCGGCTGCGCGTCGACGAAAGCGCAATCGGGGAGTATGCGATCGATGGCGACCATGTCGCCCTCTTGCGCACCGGTCGCAAGTCGGGGGAGACCTGGGTGACCGCCCTCGGTGACGATCCGGCCCGCGTCGTCCCGCTCATCGAGTCGCTTCGCGGTCATGGCTTCGATGGCGTGACCGTGCACGACGATGTCTTCGAGCATCTGCCGCCTGAGTTGCAAGGCCCGGATCCCGGGCACTGGTCGCTGTGGGAGTACACCGGTGATCCGTCAACCCTCGCGTCCGTGAGCGCGCTCTCGTCAGTGGTGCTCGACGCGTATGACGAGCGCATCGACCCGCTGCTCGCCCACTCGTCATCGGCGTACATCCGTGCGGGGGATCCCAAGGTCGTCGAGTGGAGAGGCATCCTCGACGGAGGTCGCCAAGCGGACGGGCTTGGCCCGGCCGACGGCGACCCTGATCGTCTCGTCGCTGTCGGCGCATGGACGCACTCGGTGGGCGACGCTGCCCACTTGGTGAGCATCTGCACGGACCCGGCGTATCGCGGCCGTGGACTTGGACGTGCGATCACGGCGGCGCTGACGTCGGCGGCGTGGGCACGTGGTGTCACCGGAGTGAATCTGGAGATGTACGCCGGGAACGATCACGCCGCCAGGGCATATCGGGCGGTCGGCTTCGTCGAGCAGGGCCGATTTCTGTCGGCCCATCTGCATGGACCGTCATCACCCGACGCCGAGGAGTAGCTCTGCGTCTATTTCGGGCCTATGCCCGCATCGTGGATACGCCCAAGAAGGTACGTATCCAGGTCGTCGCGGGGGCCATCGGCTCGCTGGGGCTCGCCGCCGTGAAGCGCTAACCCAGCAAGCCAGGCGCTACCTCCGTCTTCCGCCAGTGAACGCACGGAAGTCTCGCCGAAGTTCCGTGCGTTCACTGGCTCAGGATGAGTAGGCGTGGGTCGCGTTGAGGCTTCCGGCGCGTAGGCGTACCCCACGCGTAGGCTCCGCTGACATGGGAGCCACCCTCTTCGACGAGGCAGCCGGGCCCGAGCGTCCTGGCGCTCCACTCGCCGTGCGCATGCGTCCGCGCACGGTCGAGGACCTCGTCGGTCAGCGTCACATCATTGCCGTCGGCAGCCCGCTACGCCGCATGCTCGAGGGTGATCCGGCGGCGGCCGTATCCCTCATTCTCTGGGGCCCGCCTGGCACCGGCAAGACCACGCTTGCCCACCTGGTGTCTCGCGCGACCGGCGCACGCTTCGTCGAGTTGTCTGCGGTGACCGCGGGCGTCAAGGATGTCCGGGAGGTCATCGAAGGCGCCAAGTCTGCACTGGGCATGCAGGGTCGCGGCACCGTGCTCTTCGTTGACGAGGTCCATCGCTTCAGCAAGACCCAGCAGGATGCGCTGCTCCCCGCGGTGGAGAACGGCTGGGTCACCCTCATCGCGGCGACCACGGAGAACCCGAGCTTCTCCGTGGTGTCGCCCCTGCTCTCGCGGAGTGTCGTACTCACCCTGCAGTCGCTCACCGACGAAGACCTCGGGGCACTGCTCGACCGTGCGGTCGTCGACCCGCGCGGACTCGATGGGACGGTGACGCTCAGCCCGCAAGCCCGCGACCACCTGCTGCGGATCGCCGGCGGTGACGCGCGTCGCATGCTCACGTCACTTGATGCAGTGGCCGGTCTGGTGAAATCCACGCGCGGCAACGGAGTCGAGGTGACACTGGAGGATGTCGAGGCAGCGGTGCTCACCGCGGCGGTGCGCTACGACCGCGACGGCGACCAGCACTATGACGTCATCAGCGCCTTCATCAAGAGCGTGCGGGGGAGCGACCCCGATGCGGCCCTGCACTACCTCGCGCGGATGATCGAGGCGGGGGAGGATCCACGCTTCATCGCGCGGCGCCTGATGATCCTTGCGAGCGAGGACATCGGAATGGCGGATCCCTCCGCCCTGCAGACGGCCGTCGCTGCGGCCCAGGCGGTCGCATTGCTCGGAATGCCCGAGGGTCGCCTCACGCTCGCGCACGCGACGATCCACCTGTCCCTCAGCCCGAAGTCCAACGCCGTCATCAACGCGATCGACGCTGCGCAGACCGACGTGCGTGGCGGTCGCATCGGCACGGTGCCAGCCCATCTTCGTGACGCTCACTATCCGGGCGCCCGCCCGCTCGGTCACGGCGTCGGCTATCGCTATCCCCACGACGAGGACAGTGGCGTCTCCGCCCAGCAGTACCTTCCTGACCCCCTCGTCGACGCGACGTACTACGTGCCGACGAGGCATGGAGCGGAGGCGGCGTGGGCGGACATCGCCGACAGGGTGGCCCAGTTGCGCTCGGGAGGTCCCTAGTCGGGTGGGACAGATGGTGGTTTCGAGGCTCAATGGCCCCCCTCATCGACCATCTGTCCCGCTAAGCGGGAGAAACGGAAGGTGGCGTTAGGCTCGCCCCATGCGCAGGACGGTGTGGGTGGCCCTGGGCGCCACGGCGGGCGTCATCGCCTATCGACGCGGCCAGAAGCTCCTCGAGGAAGCGCGCGCCAAGGGAGTCGTCGGCAGCGTGCAAGCGGCCACGATCTCCGCAACCACGGTCGCGGCATCCGCGCGCAGCCTCCTCGGCACCGTGGCCGGCCAGCCCACCACGGAGCCGGTGCCGGTGCGCTCGGCTCCCGTGACGGGTGCCGCGGCAGCACGCGTGCTCGCCGAGGCTCGGACGGCCGGCTGATGGACTCCGCCGAGATCCGGACACGCTTCCTGAAGTTCTTCGCCGAGCGCGGCCACCAGGTCATTCCGTCGGCGTCGCTGCTCCTCGACGATCCGACGTTGCTCTTCGTCAACGCTGGCATGGTGCCCTTCAAGCCCTACTTCCTCGGCGAAGCGCCCCCGCCCTACCCGCGCGCCACCAGCGTGCAGAAGTGCGTCCGGACTCTCGACATCGAGGAGGTCGGCAAGACCACTCGGCATGCGTCGTTCTTCCAGATGGCCGGCAACTTCTCGTTCGGCGACTACTTCAAGGAGGGGGCCATCCCCTTCGCCTGGGAACTGCTCACCGGCAGTATCGCGGATGGCGGCTTCGGCTTCGCCGAGGATCGACTCTGGGTGACCGTCTACGACAACGACGACGAAGCGGCTGACATCTGGCACAACCAGGTCGGCATCCCGAAGGACCGGATCCAGCGACGCGGACCCAAGGACAACTACTGGTCCATGGGCGTGCCCGGTCCGGGCGGTCCATGCTCCGAGATCTACTACGACCGGGGCGCGGCGTACGGCCAGGAGGGCGGCCCGGTCGTCGACGAGGATCGCTACCTCGAGGTGTGGAACCTGGTCTTCATGCAGGAGGAGCTCTCCGCCGTGCGGTCCAAGGAGGACTTCGACGTCCTCAAGCCCCTGCCCGCCAAGAACATCGACACCGGCATGGGGCTCGAGCGCATGGCAGCCCTGCTCCAGGGTGTCGAGAACATCTACGAGATCGATACGACGAAGCGCATTCTCGATCGAGCCAGCGAGCTCACCGGTGTCGCGTACGGGTCCGCGGAGAAGTCCGACGTCGCGCTGCGTGTCATCGCCGACCACTCGCGCACATGCGCCTTCCTCATCGGTGATGGCGTCATCCCCGGCAATGAAGGTCGGGGCTATGTCCTCCGCCGGCTCATGCGACGCGTCATCCGCAACATGCGTCTTCTCGGCTGCGAGGATCCCGCGATCGCGGAGCTCATGGGCACGACGATCACCACGATGGCCCCGCAGTACCCCGAACTCAATGACGAAACCTCACGCATCACGAGCATCTCCGTGCAGGAGGAGGCCGCCTTCCTCCAGACTCTGCGCACGGGCACCCAGATCTTCGACCTCGCCGCCGCCGAGGTCCGCAGCAACGGCGGCGCATTGCTCCCCGGCGACCAGGCCTTCGTCCTCCATGACACCTACGGCTTCCCGATCGATCTCACGCTCGAGATGGCTCGCGAGCAGGGACTCGACGTCGATGAGCCGGGATTCCGTCGACTCATGTCCGAGCAGCGGGAGCGCGCCAAGGCAGATGCTCGATCGCGCAAGGCAGGCCTCACCTCCGTGACGGCGTACCGCGAGGTGCTCGAGCATGGTGGCACCACGGGCTTCACGGGTTATCTGGAGACGACGACCGAGGGAGTGGTGACCGGCATCCTCCGCGACGGTGTCGTCGTCCCCGTCGCGCGCGAGGGCGAGCATGTTGAGGTCGTGCTCAACAGGACCCCCTTCTACGCCGAGGCGGGCGGTCAGCTGGGTGACCACGGTCGCATCACGACGTCATCCGGTGCCCTGCTCGAGGTGTACGACGTGCAGACGCCCGTGCCAGGACTCTTCATCCACCGTGCCACGGTGTCATCGGGGGAGTTGACCACGGCCGACGAGATCATCGGCCATGTCGACGTCGAGCGCCGTCGGGCGATCTCCCGGGCGCATACGGCAACGCACCTCGTCCATCGCGCGTTCCGCGAATTCCTCGGCGATACGGCCACGCAGATGGGCTCGGAGAACGCACCCGGCCGACTACGCTTCGACTTCCCCAGTGCTGGAGCAGTCGGTGACACGATGCTGCGCGATGTCGAGGCGCGCGTCAATGACGTGCTCGCTGCGGATCTGGAAGTCATGGCCCAGGTGATGTCCCTTGACGAAGCTCGGAACTTCGGGGCGATGGCCCTCTTCGGCGAGAAGTACGGCAGCGAGGTGCGGGTCATCTCGGTCGGCGACTGGGCGCACGAGCTCTGCGGGGGGACCCACGCGCAGCGATCCGGGCAACTCGGCGTCGTCACCTTCCTGTCCGAGGGATCCATCGGCGCCGGCGTGCGTCGCGTCGAGGCGCTCGTGGGCGTCGACGCCTATCGCCACCTCGCGCGCGAGCATGTGCTCGTCGATCAGCTCACCGGCATGGTCAAGGCGCGGCCAGAGGAACTGCCGGAGCGCATCGAGTCGCTCATCACGCGTCTCAAGGAGGCCGAGCGTGAGCTGCAGCGCTACAAGAGCGCCCAGCTCACGAGCAACGTCGAGGGCGTCATCGGAGAGGGTCGCGATCTAGGGCCCTTCAGGATCTGGACCTACCGCGCCCCCGATGGCACCGGAGCGGCTGACCTGCGCGAACTCGCCCTGCGTGGCCGAGCGAGCGCACGCCCGGACATGGGCGTCGGCATGGTCGGCGCCTCGGTCGAAGACGGTCGGGTGGCGCTCGTCAGCGTGGTCAACGACCGAGCGCGCGAGCTCGGGTTGACGGCGAAGGCGCTTCTCGATGCGGCCCTGCCCGCAGTCGACGGCCGCGGTGGTGGCAAGGACGACATCGCTCAGGGCGGCGGCACGCGTGCCGACGGCTTGGAGGATGCCTTCGTCGCCGTCCAGGCTGCGGTCGCCGCCCTTGCCGGGGAGTCCTGAGCTGGACCGCGGGATCCGCCTTGCCGTCGACGTGGGCTCGGCCCGGGTCGGCGTCGCTCGCAGTGACCCCGACGGAATTATGGCCGTACCCGAGGCGACCTTGACGCGGGATGAGTCGACTTTCTCGGCTATCGAGTCCATCATCGCGGAGCATTCCGCAGTCATCGTGTATGTCGGCTTACCGCTCGGCCTCGATGGCGGGGAAGGCCCCGCGGCTGAAACGGTGCGTCGCTTCACTTCGGAGTTGACGGGCCGGATCTCGACCCCGGTCCATCTCGTCGATGAACGACTGTCGACCGTGTCCGCCCAGCGTTCCCTGCGCGAGGCCGGGCGGACGACGAAGGAATCCCGGGCGTATGTCGATCAGGCTGCGGCAGTGGTCATCCTCGAGAGTGCCCTCGCCGCCGAGCGCGCCGACGGGACTCGTGCCGGCAGAGCGGTTACCGTCTGACGTGCAGCGCTCGATGGCGAGCGGAACGGCGGTGTCTCGGGGAGTGAGCACCGCGTGGGCGTGAGGGGAGGTGGCACGTGAGTCAGCTCGTACCCTTCCTCACGGAGGATCCCCTGCCGCCGTCGCGGAATCGGCGGAGTCCGGTGCGCTGGACTGTGGCGGCCCTGGGAGTGATCGCCCTGATCCTCGCCGGAGTCTGGGCGGTTGCCACGGTGCGGGGGCTCTCTCCCGAGGAGGGAACGGTCGTCGCTCCCGGCCAGCAGGTGGACGTGGTGGTCGACAGCGGCGCCTCACTGAGCACTCTGGCGGCGAGCCTCGCCGAGGCGGGTGTGGTGAGTTCGGCGTCAAGCTTCCTCGCTGCGGCCGAGTTGGACGTGCGTGCATCCCGCATCGGGCCGGGTGTGTACTCGCTCCAGACGGGCATGGATCCGGCCGAGGTGATCGAGGCCATGCTCGATCCGGCCAGCCGCGCCGCCCCACTGGTGCTGCCCGAAGGCCTACGGCTCGATGAGACCGTGCGCATCACCTCCCAACGCACGGGATTGCCGGTGACGGACCTGGAGTCTGCGCTCGCGGATCCGGAGGACCTGGGACTGCCGACATGGTCGGGGGGTCGTCCGGAGGGCTTCCTCTTCCCCGCGTCCTACGAGGTGATCCCAGGCCGCGATGCCGCCGGTGTCCTCAGTGCCATGGTGCGCCGCTTCGATATCGCTGCCGATGAGGTGCGCCTCGAGAAGGGGGCTAAGCGCATGGGGATGTCGCCGTACGAGGTCCTCATCGTCGCCAGCCTCGTCCAGGCTGAGGTGGCACCCGAGGACTTCCGCAAGGTGGCACGCGTGATCTACAACCGGATTGAGCAGGGCATGAAACTGCAATTCGATTCCACCGTCAACTACGCCCTGCGGACGGACACCTTCTTCCTCACCGAGGACATGCTCGCCACGACCTCGCCGTACAACACCTTCGTCATCGAGGGACTTCCGCCAGGTCCGATCAACTCGCCCGGACAGGAGGCGATCGAAGCAGCATTGAATCCGGCTTCGGGTGACTGGCTGTACTTCGTCACCGTCGACCCCGACACCCTCACGACCAGATTCACCGCGGACTACGACCAGTTCCTGGTGTGGAAGCAGAAGTTCCGGGAGACCTACGCCGCCACTGCCGCACCCCAGGCGCCTTGAGTCGTTATGGCTACCCGTCGCGCCGCCGTCCTGGGATCGCCCATCGCGCACAGTCGGTCGCCGCTGCTGCATCGGGCCGCCTATGTCGCACTAGGTCTGGACTGGGAATACGACGCGATTGAGGTCACGCCCGAGGGCCTCCCCGGCTTCCTCGCCGACTGCGCCTGGCCCGAGTGGGCCGGACTCTCGCTCACCATGCCCCTCAAGACGGACGTGCTGCCCCTGCTCGACGCCGTCTCCGGCACGGCGGCCCGGGTGGGGGCGGCGAACACCGTGGTCTTCACCGAAGAGGGAACGCAGGGTCACAACACCGATGTCGGAGGGATGTGCCGCGCCCTGGAGGTGGCGCATGGAACTGGCCTGACCGTACGCCGCGGCATCGTCATCGGAGCCGGTGCCACTGCACGCAGTGCGATGGCGGCGCTGGCTGGCCTCGGCGCACGGGACATCACCGTCATAGCGCGACGTCGCGAGAAGGCGCTGGCGCTGCGTGACCTGGCCGAGGCGCTCGATGTCAGCCTCACGTGCGCGGATTGGGTGCCGGCTGCCCAACTCGATGCGGATGCGGTGATCGCCACCGTTCCGCCCGGCGCCGCTGATGAGTTCGCACTACGTGTGCCCGAAGGGCCCGGCGTCCTCCTCGATGTCGCCTATGGCGACGGGGAGACTGCCTTGACACAGGCCTGGTCGGTCGCGGGTGGTCCCGTCGCCGACGGTCTCGACCTGCTGCTCTGGCAGGCGGTGGAGCAGGTGCGGCTCATGACGGGGATGGAACCCCCGGTCGACGCCATGCAGGCCGCACTGCAGTCTGAGCGCGCCTCGTCGTCGTGACCTCCACGCTCGCCGTGGCCGTGGGTGTCCTGGTGCTCGGCACGGCCCTCGGACCGCTGCTAGATCGCCTGGCCCACTGGTCCCTGCGCGAGTCCCCCGAGGCCGCGTGGACGCGCAGGTCGATCATCACGGGTCTCACCGCCGGGGTCTTCGGCGCCGTGGCGGTGCTGCTCGTCCCCACGATGTCCCTCGTCCCCGCGTGGGTGGCGCTGGCGCTCGTGGCCGCGCCAATCATCCGGACGGACCTGATGCGCCATCGCATCCCGGATCTGCTCAATGTCGCGGCTCTGCTGTCCGGTGCCCTGCTGCTGCTCATTCCGGGGAGCCTCGCCGACTATGGCCGGGCGTGGCTGGCGGCCCTGGCGGTCACGGCGGCGATGCTCGGACTCGCCCTGATCGGGCCGAGTGGGCTCGGCATGGGGGACGTGAAGCTGGCTCCGGCTCTCGGGCTCTATCTGGGCTACCTCGGCTGGGAGGCGACGGTCATCGGTCTGGCGGCGGGCTTCGTCCTCGCCGCTGTCGCGGCGATCGGGCTCGTCGCCCGATACGCGATCGCGCGCCGACCCGTCGCCGGCGCCCTGCGTCGGGCGCTGCCGTTCGGACCATTCCTGCTAATGGGCACCCTGGTGGGGCTGGCGATCTGATCAGGTCTGAGAGGATGACGCCCATGGTCCGGTGGCTGACAGCAGGGGAATCCCATGGCCCGGCCCTCGTGGCGATCCTGGAAGGGCTGCCCGCGGGTGTCGGGGTCACCACCGCAGAAGTCGCGGACGACCTGCGTCGTCGGCGCCTTGGTGCGGGCCGCGGCGCTCGCATGGCCTTCGAGCAGGACGATGTGCGGATCCTCGGCGGAGTCCGGCATGGCCTCACGCTGGGTTCGCCCATCGCGATCGAGGTGGGCAACAGCGAATGGCCCAAGTGGCAGGACGTGATGTCGGCTGACCCGGTGGATGAGGAGGAGCTCGCTGCTCTGGCCCGCAATGCCCCGCTCACCCGACCTCGGCCAGGGCACGCCGACCTTGTGGGTATGCAGAAATACGGCTTCGACGATGCCCGACCCATCCTCGAGCGCGCAAGTGCCCGGGAGACCGCTGCTCGCGTCGCGCTCGGTGCGGTGGCGAGGGCATTCCTGCGCCAGGTGGGTGGGGTCGAGGTGGTCAGCCACGTCGTGCGGGTCGGCTCGGCCACTGCCGAGCCCGACTCCGTGCCGACAGCCGACGACCGTCATCGCATCGACGAGGATCCCGTGCGCGCCCTGGACGCTGAAGCCAGCGACCGCATGCAGGAGGAGATCTCCGCGGCGCATCGCGAAGGCGACACCCTTGGCGGTGTCGTGGAGGTCGTGGTCCACGGCCTGCCGCCCGGTCTGGGCAGTCACGTCCACTGGGATCGCCGCATCGACGCGCGTCTGGCCGCAGCCCTCATGGGGATCCAGGCCATCAAGGGGGTTGAGGTCGGGGATGGCTTCGATCTCGCGGCCCGTCGAGGATCGCAGGCACAGGACGAGATCGTGTCCGAGGGCGACCGCCTCACCCGCACATCGGGTCGCTCCGGGGGCACCGAGGGGGGCATGACGACCGGGGAAGTCCTCCGTGTGCGCGCGGCGATGAAGCCCATCTCCACGATTCCGAGGGCGCTGCAGACGGTCGATGTGACCACGGGTGAAGCTGCCAAGGCCATCAATCAGCGCTCCGATGTCTGCGCCGTGCCGGCCGCAGGGATCGTGGCGGAGGCGATGGTCGCGCTCGCGCTGACCGACGCGTTGATGGAGAAGTTCGGAGGCGACTCCCTCAAGGAGACGCGTCGCAACCTCCAGTCCTACCTCGATCACCTGGCATTCCGGTGACCCCCGGCACATCAGCCAGATCCATCGTCCTCGTGGGCGCGCCAGGTGCGGGCAAGTCGACCGTGGGGCGCAAGATCGCGGCGCGGTGGGGAGTCGCCTTCCGCGACAGTGACCGGGTGATCGAGGACCAGGTCGGCAAGAGCGTCGCCGATATCTTCGTGGCGGACGGGGAGCCAGCGTTCCGCGCACTCGAGCGCGAGGTCATCGCCCGGGAGCTGGACGGACTCGATGGCGTACTGGCCGTCGGCGGTGGAGCCGTCCTCGATCCCTCGACCCGCGAGCGCCTCGAGGCTTCCCGCTGCGTGTGGCTGCGCGTGGGCATCTCGGAGGCGACTCGACGCGTGGGCCTCAACGCGAGTCGACCGCTCCTGCTCGGAAATGTCCGAGGCACCCTCATCAGCCTTCTGGAGGAGCGGACGCCGTTGTACGACGAGGTCGCGACCTGGGTCGTCGATACCGACGGTCGGACGGCCGATGAGGTAGTCGAGGCTGCCATCGCCGCGGTCGAGGCATCATGACGAGTGCCGAGATCACGCGCATTCCCGTGCGGGCGGAGTCACCGTACGACGTCATCGTGGGCCACGGTCTCCTCGGCGAGCTGCCTGGGCTCCTGGGCGACGACTGCCGACGGGTCGCCGTCATTGCTCCCGCTGCCCTCGCCGCAACCGCGGAGGTCGTCCGGGAGGATCTGAACTCGACGGGATTCGATGCCATCGCACTGGAGGTCCCCGACGGTGAGGCTGCGAAGACACCGGAGGTCGCCGCATTCTGCTGGTCCGTGCTCGGCCAGGCCGGTTTCACCCGCACGGACGCGGTCGTCGCCATCGGTGGTGGCTCGACTACCGATCTCGCCGGGTTCGTCGCGGCAACCTGGCTGCGCGGAGTCCGGGTCGTGCACGTGCCCACGACCGTGCTCGGCATGGTGGATGCCGCGGTGGGCGGCAAGACCGGCATCAACACCGATGTGGGCAAGAATCTCGTCGGTGCCTTCCACGAGCCTGCTGGCGTGCTCTGCGATCTGACCTCCCTTGAATCCCTGCCGAAGCACGACCTGGTCGCGGGCCTAGCGGAGTCGATCAAGTGCGGGCTGGTGAGCGACACCGCCATCATCGATCTCGTCCTCGCCGATCCGGCAGATGCCGTGGCTCCCGATTCCGCGCGCCTTCGCGACATCATCGAGAGGTCGATTCGTGTCAAGGCGGATGTCGTGGCGGGCGACCTTCGCGAAGCGCTCGGTGGTCCTCTCGGGCGTGAGGTGTTGAATTACGGACACACCTTCGGCCACGCGATCGAGCGGGTCGAGGACTATCGATGGCGACACGGCGCGGCGATCAGTGTCGGGATGGTCTACGTCGCCGAGCTTGCGCGCCTGGCGGGCCATCTGGACGACGCGACCGTGGATCTGCACCGCGAGGTCCTCGGTGCCGTGGGCCTGCCGACGACCTACGCTGGGGGGCGCTGGGAGCGACTCCTGGCAGCGATGAAGGTGGACAAGAAGACCCGCGGCGACGTGCTGCGCTTCGTGGTCCTCGACGGGCTCGCCCGACCCTCGATCCTCGAGGGACCTGATCCCGCGCTACTCGCGGCTGCCTACTCGGAGGTGACGCCATGACGGGTCGACCCGTGCTGGTGCTCAATGGACCCAATCTCGGTCGTCTTGGCGTCCGTGAGCCGGAGATCTACGGCCACACCACCCACGCTGAACTGACCCAGATGTGCCGCGAGTGGGGTGATGCACTCGGTCTTGCCGTCGATGTGCGCCAGACCGACTCCGAGGCCGAGCTGGTGGCGTGGCTGCACGAGGCTGCGGACGGAGGCATCCCGGTGGTGCTCAACGCAGGCGCGTTCACCCACTACTCCTACGCTCTGCGCGACGCGCTCGCGCAGGTGGCCGCAATGACGGTGGAGGTGCACCTATCCAACCCTGCGGCACGCGAGACCTTCCGCCACACCTCGGTCATCGCATCGGTAGTGACGGGATCGATCAGCGGCTTCGGCGTGCTGTCCTACCGACTTGCGCTCATGGC